>JANLSY010000200.1:0-3194 GCA_031362665.1 Sphingomonadales bacterium | reverse complement strand
TCCGTATCGTCATTCGATTACTTGACGAAAAAGACCAATTCATTGTCCTCGCCGTTACCGGGCTTGCCGCGCAGTTTTGCGGGCAGGCGATGATCAACATGGCTGTCAATCTGGGCGTTTTCCCGTCGAAGGGAATGACTTTGCCGTTCATCAGCTATGGCGGTTCGTCGATATTGGCGCTCTCGATAACCTGCGGTCTCATCTTGGCACTCACCAAGCGCAACCCATATCTTGACCGTTCGGCCTATATGGTGAAAGGCCAGACGCCATGAGTATTTCACGGCATTACGTCTTGGCCGCTGGCGGCACTGGCGGGCACCTTATTCCGGCATTCGCATTGGGGCAGGAATTGGTCAATCGCGGGCATCATGTTGCGTTGATTACCGACCAGCGAGGTACGAAAATTCCCGGTTGTCCCGAGAAAATCGCGACGCATGTGTTGCCCGCCGGGCGTATCACCAAGAACCCGACAAGTTGGCTCCCAGGCGTTCAGGCGATTGCCGAAGGCCGGCTTATGGCGCGGCGGCTTTATGCGAACTTCGCACCTAGCGCGGTGATAGGCTTCGGCGGGTATCCCGCCTTTCCGGCATTGCTGGGGGCCTTCGCCGAAAAAGTTCCGACGATTATTCACGAACAGAATGCCGTACTCGGCCGCGTCAACCGCTTCACAGCGCGGCAGGTGAATGCAATTGCCACGGCCTATCCCGACATATTGCGCCTCTCGCCAAGCTACAGGGAAAAGGTGCATCTTTTAGGTAATCCGGTGCGCGAAGAAGTATTGGCGCTGCGCGACCAGCCTTATCCTCCGCTTTCCGAAGAAGGCATTTTCCGTGTGCTCGTAACGGGAGGTAGTCAGGGTGCAACCATATTGTCCGAAGTTGTACCGGACGGATTGTCGCGATTGCCACTCAATTTGCGCCGCCGCTTGCAGGTGACTCAACAATGCCGGGCCGAGGATATTGAAACTGTTCGTGCTGCCTATGCCCAGCATGACATACCGGCTGAACTCGCAACCTATTTGCCGGACCTGCCCGAACGGCTTGGATGGGCACATATGGTGATATCGCGAGCTGGGGCATCGACAATTGCCGAGCTGACTTGCGCGGGACGCCCCGCAATTCTCGTCCCGCTGCCGACCGCGACCGACAACCACCAAAGCTATAATGTTAAAGAAATGGTGCAGGCAGGTGGCGCACGCGCGATTGCTCAGAGCGCCTTCACACCTGTTGAACTTGCCAAGCAGATCCAAAAGATTGCCCTGGAACCCGGCGCGCTCGAAAATGCGGCAAAAGCCGCGAAGGGCTGCGGACGGCCCAATGCGGTTGCCGATCTGGCGAACCTTGTGGAATCGTTCGGCAAGTCCCCGTTGATGCAGACCATCAAACCAAAAACTGAACGTGCCGAGAATTTTGGTGGCTCTCCCGCGATGGCAAAGGATGCCGCCGCGTGAAGGGTGTTCCAAACGACATCGGCACCATCCATTTTGTGGGCATTGGCGGCATTGGGATGTCGGGAATTGCGGAGGTGATGCACAATCTGGGATATACGGTGCAGGGTTCCGATATGGCCGACAGCTATGTCATCGATGGCCTTCGCAAGCGCGGCATCAAAGTGATGATCGGCCACAGTGCCGACAATTTAGGCGATGCGGCGGTCGTGGTAACATCGACCGCAGTTAAGAAGGGTAACCCCGAACGCGACGCCGCGCTGGAACGCCGAATCCCGTTGGTGCGCCGCGCCGAGATGCTTGCCGAACTGATGCGCCTCAAGAACACCGTCGCTGTGGCTGGCACACATGGCAAGACGACCACCACATCACTAATCGCGGCGATGCTCGATCATGGCGGGATTGATCCGACCGTGATTAACGGCGGTATAATCAATAGCTATGGCTCTAACGCTCGGCTTGGTGCGAGCGACTGGATGGTAGTCGAGGCTGATGAAAGTGATGGCAGCTTCCTACGGCTTGATGGTACGATTGCGGTCGTCACGAATATCGACCCCGAACATCTCGACCATTATGGCGGGTTCGACGCGATCAAGGACGCCTTTGTCGAGTTTGTCGAGAATGTGCCGTTTTACGGCGCGGCGATTATGTGCCTCGACCATCCCGAAGTACAAGCGATCCTGCCGAAGATCCGCGACCGGCGGATTATTACTTATGGCTTTTCCGCGCAGGCGGATGTTCGCGGCGAGAACGTAACGCCGTTTCCCGGAGGCAATCGCTTCGATGTTGTGGTTCGTTCGCGCGACGGTTCGCAGCGCACGATTGCAGGCATCGAACTGCCGATGCCAGGGCGGCACAATGTGCAGAATGCTTTAGCGGCCATCGCGGTGGGTCTCGAAATGGGGATGAGCGACGAGGCTGTGCAGCACGGCTTCGACAAGTTCGGTGGGGTCAAACGGCGTTTTACCAAGGTCGGTGAAGTCGATGGCGTTACGATTATCGACGATTACGGACATCACCCGGTTGAAATACGCGCTGTGCTGTCAGCTGCCCGAGAGGGCGCGCAGGGCAGGGTGATTGCCGTTGCTCAGCCGCACCGCTTTACGCGGCTGCGTGATCATATGGATGATTTCCAGCAGGCGTTTAACGATGCTGACATGGTATTCATCACGCCGGTTTATCATGCCGGCGAGGCGCCTATCGAAGGTATAGATTCCGAAGCGTTGGTCAACGGCATCAAGGCCAGAGGGCACCGTTCTGCGGCTACCGTGGCCGATGCCGCCGACCTTGCGGCGAAGCTGGCGGAGATTGTGCAGG
Organism: Sphingomonadales bacterium; assembly: GCA_031362665.1. Lineage (GTDB taxonomy): Bacteria > Pseudomonadota > Alphaproteobacteria > Sphingomonadales > Sphingomonadaceae > Sphingorhabdus_B. Next base: position 430 of record JANLSY010000200.1, on the reverse strand, counting down.
ACAAGGATACAGTCGTCTGTCTTGGCGCAGGGGACATCACCAAATGGGCTGCGGGGTTGGCCGACGCCATCAAGGTGGCGCGCGGATGAGTGTCGCGACGCTTCCAAAGGTAGAAGGTAAATTAACGCCTAATGCGCCGCTAGCACCTTTGGTGTGGTTCAAATCCGGCGGCAGTGCCGAATGGCTGTTCGAGCCGAAGGATGTTGCAGATTTGCAAAGCTTCCTACGTGAACTTGATCCAGCAACGCCTGTCATGGCGCTCGGTCTGGGTTCGAATCTCATCGTCCGCGATGGCGGCGTGTCGGGTATTGTCGTCCGGCTAGGCAAAGCATTCGCAAAGGTTGAATTGGCAGGCGCTCTTTCACTGAACTGCGGGGGTGGGGCTTCGGGAATTCTGGTATCCTCGACTGCGCGCGATAACGGAATCGCT
>JANLSY010000199.1:0-2674 GCA_031362665.1 Sphingomonadales bacterium | reverse complement strand
GAAATGGGTATCGGCGAAAGCCTGAAACTGTCGGCCTTCTATATCAGCATCGCGCTGGCGTTCGGCGTCTGGGTCTATTTCCAGAAAACCGCCGCCTTCGGGCCGGAAATCGGCGCGGATTTGACGATGAAATATTATACGGGTTTCTTCATCGAAAAGGCGCTGTCGATCGACAATATCTTCGTCATCGGCCTGATTTTCACCACCTTCGCCATCCCGCCGAAATACCAGTATCGTGCTTTGCTTTGGGGCATCATCGGCGTCATCGTCCTTCGCGGCATTATGATTGCGCTGGGAGCGGCTTTGGTCGAGCAATTTTACTGGTTGCTCTATTTCTTCGCGGTTTTCCTGATTGCTACCGGCATTAAGATGTTGTTTGCCAGCGAAAAGCCGATGGACGTGGCGAACAACCCGGCGGTGAAGTTCATCTCGCGGATGATGCGCGTCACACCTGACCTGCACGGACAGAATTTCTTTGTGCGCGTGCCAGACACAAAAACCGGCAAGATGGCTCTGGCGGCAACACCGTTGTTCCTGGCGTTAGTAGTGATCAATATTGTCGACCTTGTGTTTGCGGTGGATTCGGTACCTGCGATCTTTGCGATTACGACCGATACCTTCATCGTCTACACCTCGAACATCATGGCGATATTGGGCCTGCGGGCACTGTATTTCGCGCTCGCCGCGATGGTCCACCGTTTCCATTATCTGAAATATGCGCTAGCGCTGGTGCTGGTGTTTATCGGGTCGAAGATCTTCGTCGCGGACTTTATCCTTGGCGGAGAAAAATTCCCGCCGGTGCTGAGCCTTGGCGTTACTTTCGGACTCATATTGGGCGGCATATTCTACTCGCTCTGGAAAACCAAAAGTCAGGCCGAAGCCACGCACTCGGCCTGAACACCCTTTTAACTAACAGGAGAAAACATATGAGAAAGTTCATGATAACGGCAGTAATGGCTGCCGCAGTCATCGCGGTACCGGCGCAGGCAAAATCGTCGAAGTCGATGAAGTGCGCGGTCGTATCGCAGGCAAATGTCGACGGGCTTTTCACCGAATTCAACACGGCATGGGCAACGAAGAACCCAGATATCGTAACGGGTCTGTTCACAAAGGATGCCGTGCTGCTGGCGACGGTTTCAAACAAGCCAAGGCTGAACCATGCCGAAATCCGCGATTATTTCGTGTCATTCCTGAAGGGCAGCCCGGTCGGGACAATCAACACCAGCACCTTTAAGATGGGCTGTAACCAAGCGGCGCGTTTGGGTACCTGGACCGTCACGCTAACCGATGCTGCGACCGGCGCGAAGACCGACGTGAAAGCACGTTATTCCTTCATCTATCGATTGGAAGACGGCAAATGGAAGATCGACCATCTACACAGCTCGATGATGCCTGAAAAAACCAGCTAACGCCGGTCCTTAACAGCGGCGTTAAAGTCGGGCGGTTTGTTGGCTATCCATGCCACAAACCGCCCGATTTCCTCATGCGCCAACAAGGCTTCGGCGGTCGAATAACGCTTTTCCAGGTCGCTGTTAGTGAAATTGGCGTGGATTGTCTTGTTGCAAATCGGATGGACCGGCTGTTGCTCGCGCCCACCTCGTGACTTGGGGACCGGGTGGTGCCAAACGGTCACCTCGCCCATCGGGCGGCTGCACAGCCAGCAGATCAATGCAGGCGGAGCCTCCGCTTCGTCGTCCTGTTCCCAATCGCGGTTCTTGCGCGCCATCAGGGGCAAGCCTCAAAGCAGTGACCGACAGGCGCGAATTCGTCGACCATCGTGACATATCGGACGAAGCCGCGGCGCTGTTTAGGGTTTACCCAAAAGCCCGCGCGCAAGCTATAGGCCTCTCCGACATGGCCAATCCATTGGTCCCCTGCCGCATCGTTGAGCCAGTGGATACCCAAGCCGTAGGCCTTGAAATAGCCTTTGTCGTCGTCGCCATTGCTGCCGTCAAATATCCAGACCGGACGGATCATGTCGGCAAAGGTCTTTTTCGACATCAGCGGCTTTCCTTCGGCCAGCAGAACCTGTCCAATCTTCGCCAGATCGCGGGCCGAGATACGAAGGCCGCCCTGCGGACTGAAGGCCGATCCATTTCGCGCCAGCCGGTAAAGCTTTTCAACGTCGCAACTGCCGTCGATGGCTGCGTAGACCGGACATGGGTCCTTGCCCGTAATCGCTGCGTCCCTCGCCAAATCACCATTGGGCCGCAATAAAGTGACCGCCTGGGCGCGCCGCCCGTCGCTGCACCCGGCACCCCAATTATAGCAGGCGTCAAGTTTCAAGGGCGTCAGCACCAGTCGCGCCATGAGTGCATCAAATCGCTCGCCCGTCGCGCCTTCCATCACAGCAGCAATCAGCGGCGAGTTTATGTTGGCATAAGAGAAATATTCGCCCGGCGGATAGCGCAGTTCCCAAGCCTTGGTCTGCGCCAAAACAGTTGGAAGATCGCCGTCAAGCGGGACGATATAATCCACAGTGTCGCGCAGCCCGCTGCGGTGCGACAGCAGATGCCGCATCGTTATCGGCGCATCGGGGAAGGCCGGATTGCGGACCTGCCAGCCAAGATAGGCACCGACATCGCGGTCGAGATCGAGCTTCCCTTGTTCGACCAGACGCATCGCGCCCAGCGCCGCCACCAGCTTTGATATCGAGGCAACCCGCACCGGATTA
>JANLSY010000195.1:0-6645 GCA_031362665.1 Sphingomonadales bacterium | reverse complement strand
GTTCGCCTCGATATCCGCCGCACCGGCCAGATCAAGCAGGGTGAGGATATTGTCGGCAACACCACGCGCGTCAAGGTCGTCAAGAACAAGGTTGCGCCGCCGTTCAAGCAAGTCGAATTCGACATCATGTATGGCGAGGGTATTTCCAAGACCGGAGAATTGCTCGATCTCGGCGTAAAGGCCGGGTTGGTGGAAAAATCCGGCAGCTGGTTCAGCTATGATTCGATCCGCATCGGGCAGGGACGTGAAAACTCTAAAAATTACCTGACCGAAAATCCGGAAGTTGCGGCCAAGCTTGAGGCCGCCATCCGCGGAAAGACCGAGGAAGTCGCCGAAGTGCTGATGACCGGTCCGGACGCTGACGACGATCTATAAGATTTGATATCCTCTCCCCTAGAGGAACAAGCGCGGACTTTGCCTGAGGCCGTAGCTTCAGACCCGCCCCGGTCCACCCCGGGGCGGGTCATTTGGTTTTTGAACGCGCGATTAAGGTGAGACCTAAGTGTGACGTTTGACGATTCTATACAATGGCTACATCGCTTGACATGTCCGAGCGGCTAAGGTCATCAGATATGATGCGACCCACAATCCACCTCATCGGCCTGCCCACCGACCAGAACAGCTCGTTCGAACGCGGTGCGGCTTTGGCGCCGGCGGCCATCCGCGCGGCGTTGTGGAGCGACCGAGGCAATCTAGCGTCGCAGTCGGGCCTTGAGATCGGTTCCGATATCGACCTAGTCGATAAGTGCGATTTGCCGCTGTCCGATACCGATAACGCTGCTGACGATGCGCTTATGATTGCTGCCGTCGATAGCGCGCTGATGACGGGAGCGGTCCCGCTATCGCTCGGCGGCGACCATGCTGTGACCTATCCTCTGGTCACTGCAGTTGCGGCAAAACATGGCCCGGTCAACATTCTTCATTTCGACGCGCATCCCGACCTTTACGCCGACTTTGAAGGCAACCCGCGCAGTCACGCCTCGCCCTTCGCCCGCATCATGGAGGCCGGCAACGCTAAACGCCTCGTGCAGGTTGGAATCCGGACATTGACCAAACATTGCCGCGAACAGGCGGAGCGCTTTGGCGTCGAGATTATGCCGATGAGCAACTTTACCCCCGATATGGTACCGGTCCTCGATGGCCCGCTCTACATCAGCATCGACCTCGATGGCATTGACCCGAGCGAAGCACCGGGCGTTGCCCACCCCGAACCGGGAGGCCTAACCGTTCGCGAAGTGTTGGCCGTCCTTGCCAAGCAAAAAGCACGGATTGTTGGTGCCGATATTGTTGAACTTAACCCCACTCGTGACTTGAACGGCGTCACCGCGATCCTCGCCGCAAAACTGGTCCGGGAAGTGGCGGCGATGATTACGCGAAACAACGGACAGTGATATGAACAGTATCATGACCAATGTTGGCGAATGGGGCGGCCAGGTCGGCGATGTCTGGGCGCAGGAGTGGCAGCGCACAGACCGGAGCTTCACCGAACTCAACGCCCTTCTTTTCCCAATGATTGCGGCGCTGGCACCCGCCACGGGTCGAGCTATCGACATCGGGTGTGGTGCAGCCGAAACCGCCGTCTCCATCGCCCAGGTTAAACCGGGGCTCGACATCACCGGCATCGATATTTCGCCTAGCCTGCTCGAAATTGCGCGCAGCCGTGCTCAGGGCATCGCCAATATCGACTTCGTCCTAGGCGATGCGGCGGCACAAGCGGCCCAGAACGCATCGGTTGATCTCTATTTCTCGCGGCATGGTGTGATGTTCTTCGACGATCCCGTCGCTGCTTTCACCGCCTTTCGCCAGGCGGCATCCGCCGAAGGCCGACTCATTTTCTCCTGCTTCCGCGACTGGTCGCTTAACGGCTTTGCCTATGAAATCGGCAAGCTAACGGACGACGCCGCTCCGACAGACGCGCCGGGTCCGTTTGCTTTCGCATCGCAGGACAAGGTCGCCGCTATTCTCGCGGCTAGTGGATGGCGCAATGCGGAGGCATTGGCAGTTGATTGCAACTATGTTGCGGGGCGGGGCGAAGATCCGGTCGGTGACGCCATGTCCTTCATGCAGCGCATTGGCCCCGCCGCGCGCGCAATCCGTTTGGCAGGTCAAGAACGGCGCCCCGCAATTGTCGATGGGCTGCGCCGGATTTGCGAAGACCACCGGCAAGGCGACTACGTTCTGTTTTCTGCAGCCATGTGGATCTGGACAGCCCGCGTTTAAAGGAGAGTAATAATGTCGATTAAAGTTCATCACCTCAATAACAGCCGGTCCCAGCGCATATTGTGGCTGCTCGAAGAAATCAGCGCGCCTTATGAAATCATCCACCACCAGCGTGATGCCGTCACCAGCCTTGCGCCACCTGAGTTGCTCGACATTCACCCGCTCGGCAAATCGCCGGTGATCGAGGATGACGGCAAGATTGTCTTCGAATCCGGCGCCATTGTCGAATATATTTGCGAACGCTTTGGCGGCGAAAATCTCGTTCCGTCACGCGGGTCAGATGATCATATCCGCTACCTAGAATGGCTACATTTTGCCGAAGGATCGGCGATGACGCCAATTCTGCTAAACCTCTACACCAGCCGCCTTGGTGATGCCGCCGTACCATTGCGTCCGCGCATCGATCATCAATTGCAAAGCCATTTTCAATATATGGAAGATCGGCTGTTGCCGTCCGGCTATTTCGTTGGCAACGGCCTGACCGGAGCCGATATCATGATGAGTTTCCCTGCGGAGGCCGCTGTAAAAATGGGTTATGCCGCCGACAAGCCGAAGTTGACAGCTTATGTCGCTGCCTTGCATGCGCGCCCGGCTTATCAAGCGGCGCTCGAAAAAGGCGGACCCTACGCATACGCCTAATCGAGATATCGGTCTTGCAGGGCGCTTCACCGTCGCCTAAGCCGCTGGCATTATGACCTCGACCAATGATATCCGCCGCGGCTTTCTCGATTATTTCGGGGGCGCGGGCCACGATGTGGTGCAGTCCGCACCGCTGGTGCCCTACAACGACCCGACCTTGATGTTCGTCAATGCCGGGATGGTGCCGTTTAAGAACGTATTCACCGGCCTTGAAAGCCGCGAAACACCGCGCGCGGTGTCGAGCCAGAAATGCGTTCGCGCGGGAGGCAAGCACAATGACCTCGACAATGTCGGCTATACCGCGCGGCATCATACTTTCTTCGAAATGCTCGGCAATTTCTCGTTCGGCGATTACTTCAAGGAACAGGCGATCCACCATGCGTGGACTTTGCTGACGAAGGAATGGGGTCTTGACCCGAACCGCTTGACCGCGACGGTTTATCACACCGACGATGAAGCTTTCGACCTTTGGAAAAAGATCGCGGGTCTTCCGGAAGAACGCATCATCCGCATTCCAACCAGCGATAATTTCTGGTCGATGGGCGACACCGGCCCTTGCGGCCCGTGCAGCGAGATCTTTTACGATCACGGCGACCACATCTTTGGCGGCCCTCCCGGCAGTCCTGATGAAGATGGCGATCGTTTTGTCGAAATCTGGAACCTCGTTTTCATGCAGTTCGAGCGGCAAGACGATGGCACCGACGTGCCGCTCCCCAAGCCTTCAATCGACACCGGTATGGGCCTCGAACGCATCGCTGCGGTCATGCAGGGCGTACCGGACAATTATGACACCGATACGTTCAAGGCTCTGATCGAAGCGTCTGAAGCTCTGACCGGCACTAAGGCAATGGGCGAACAAAAGGCCAGCCACCGCGTCATTGCCGATCACTTGCGCTCGACCAGCTTCTTGCTGGCTGACGGCGTGATGCCATCGAACGAAGGCCGCGGCTATGTCCTGCGCCGCATTATGCGCCGCGCGATGCGGCATGCGCACATTTTGGGCGCGAAAGAACCCCTTATGCACCGTTTGGTCGGCAGTCTTGCCGCCGAAATGGGCGCTGCCTATCCCGAACTGCTCCGTGCGCAGCCGCTAATCGAAGCGACGCTAAAGCAGGAAGAAACGCAGTTCCGCCGTACACTCGATAAGGGTATCAAGCTTCTCGACGATGTGACCGCTGGCATGAAAGCGGGCGACGTGTTGTCCGGCGATACGGCGTTTAAGCTATATGACACATTTGGCTTCCCCTATGACCTGACCGAAGACGCATTGCGCGCGCAAGGCTTTGGCATCGACGCTGCCGGTTTCGAAGCGGCGATGGCCGAGCAAAAAGCGCGTGCCCGCGCGGCGTGGAAGGGTTCAGGCGCAAAGGCTTCGGACGATGTCTGGTTCGATATCGCAGAGCGCGTGGGTTCGACCGAATTCACCGGCTATACCGCCAGCGAAGGCGAGGGACAGGTAGTTGCCTTGGTAAACGATGGCGTCGAAGTGCAATCGGCGATTGCTAATGACACCGTTACTGTAATCACCAATCAGACGCCCTTTTATGGCGAAAGCGGCGGCCAGATGGGTGACGCTGGGACAATTTCAGGCGCGGCTTTCCAAGGCGAAGTTACCGACACCAGCAAACCGCTTGGACGTCTGCACGCACATCTAGTGAGTTTGCAGGATGGCGAGATCAAGGTTGGCGATGTGGTCAGTTTGAAGATCGACACCAATCGCCGCGATGCGCTTCGAGCCAATCATAGCGCGACGCATTTGCTCCACGCGGCGCTTCGAAACCGCCTTGGCGGCCATGTGACGCGAAAGGGCAGCCTTGTTGCCCCTGACCGGCTGCGGTTCGATTTCTCGCACAACCAGTCGGTCGGCGCTGACGAAATGGCGCAGGTCGAGGTGGACGTGAACGCGCAAATTCGCGGCAACAGGGCCGTAACAACGCGGCTTATGACCCCTGATGATGCGGTTGCCGCTGGCGCCTTGGCCTTGTTCGGTGAGAAATATGGCGACGAGGTGCGCGTGCTCAGCATGGGCAATACCGAAGGAACCAATTACTCGGTCGAATTATGCGGCGGCACGCACGTGAACGCGCTTGGCGATATCGCGCTGTTCACTGTAGTTTCGGAAGGCGCTGTTGCTAGCGGCATTCGCCGGATTGAGGCGCTGACCGGTGAAGCCGCACGCCAGCATCTTGCCGGGCGCGAGGCGCAGTTGAAAGACGTTGCATCGATGCTGAAAACCGCACCGGACGAAGTGGCGGCGCGCGTTGAGACATTGCTTGCAGAACGCAGGCGATTGGAAAAAGAACTGGCTGATGCCAAGACGGCGCTTGCACTGTCGGGCGGCAGCGGGCCGAAGGCTGAGGCTGAGGATATTGGCGGAATGGCCTTCATGGGCCAGGTCATAGCCGGCATTGATACGAAAGCACTGCGTGGTTTGGCTGATGAACAGATGAAGTCGATCGGCTCGGGCATCGTCGCCATTGTCGCTGCCAATGAGAATAGCAACACCGTCGTTGTGGCCGTGTCACCGGCCCTCCATGATAAAACCACGGCACCTGATCTTGTCCGCGCTGCAACCGCTGCGATGGGCGGGCAAGGTGGCGGCGGACGGCCCGATATGGCACAAGGCGGCGGTCCGGCGGGTGCCGATCAGGCGCAGGCTGCGCTGGATGCTATCAAAGCTGCGTTGGCATCTTAGCTGGACAGTTTTAGCTTGGGGCTTTGTTCAAGCCCCCCTGCTTCCTTGATCTGGCGACGGAACTCGTCGCGCTTTTCGTGGATCGACGCAATCACCGGGCCCATCGGCACACCAAGATCGACTAATACCGCTTCAGAAAGCTGCAGAGAGCTCTCGAGTGTTTCTGGCACGGCGTCGCTCGCACCTGCTTGATACAGTAACGCTGCATGGTCGGCGTCCCGGGCGCGGGCAACGATAGTAATGTCGGGCAACCATTGCCGCACCCGCTTGACGATATGTTCGGCCAGCACCGGCTGATTCATCGTCAAGATAAGTGCTTTGGCATGACCTAGGCTTAATTTGTCCAAAGTTTCGGGCCGCGATATATCGCCGAATATGACTTTGTAACCCGCACGCCGGCCTGCCGTGACCGCATCGACGTTGGATTCAACCGCGATATAGGGCTGATCGTGCGTAATAAGCATGTCAGCAATCAACTTTCCGACCCGGCCAAAGCCGATGACCACCGTGCGCGGCTCTTTGGTCGGGTCTTGCTCCAGCACTTCGTCATCGCTTTCGCGCAGCTCCAGTCGTCGTGCCATATCATGCCCGACGCGCGCCAAAATCGGCGTGATGGTCAGGCCAATTGCCGTTGCAACCTGCCAGAAATTGATCGTTGCCGCGTCTATAATCTGGGCAGCGCCCGCTGCACCAAGCACAATAAGTGTAGTTTCCGAAGGACTGCCCATCAACACGCCGGTTTCCGTCGCCGTCCCTGTGCGCGCCCCGTTGAGTTTGAGCAAACCAGCAGTCACGGCTGCCTTTATAAGCACCACGCCTGCCACCGCAGCAAGCAATACAGCCCAGTTTTCGGCAACGAAGCGAAGATCGACCTGCATGCCGATGCTGATCAGGAAAACACCGAGGGCTAGGCCTTTGAACGGCGCAGTCATCACTTCGACTTCAGTGTGATAGTCGGTTTCGGCAATCAATAGGCCTGCAATCATCGCGCCGCCTATCGGCGATAGACCGACCGCGCCGGTAGCAAGGCTGGCGACGATAACAACAAGCAAGCTGACCGAAACGAACAATTCCGGGCTTTTGGTGCGGGC
>JANLSY010000162.1:0-3537 GCA_031362665.1 Sphingomonadales bacterium | reverse complement strand
CGAAACCGCGCCGCCCAGTTCTTCCTGAGTCACGACTTCGTTGGTCACGGTCTTGACCACATCGGGACCGGTGACGAACATATAGCTGCTGTCCTTCACCATGAAGATGAAATCGGTCATTGCTGGGCTATACACCGCGCCGCCGGCACATGGCCCCATGATGAGTGATATCTGAGGCACCACGCCGCTCGCCAGCACATTGCGCTGGAACACCTCGGCATAGCCGCCAAGGCTCGCCACGCCCTCCTGAATCCGCGCGCCGCCGCTGTCGTTCAGGCCGATGACTGGTGCGCCGACCTTCATCGCATTGTCCATGACCTTACAGATTTTCATCGCGTGCGCTTCGGATAGCGAGCCGCCGAATACGGTGAAATCCTGACTGTAGACATAGACCAGACGACCATTTATCGTGCCGCTGCCAGTGACCACGCCGTCTCCGGGGATTTTCTGGTCGGCCATGCCAAAATCGGTGCAATTATGCGTCACATAGGCGTCGAGTTCTTCGAAGCTGCCTTCGTCGAGCAAAATATCGAGTCGTTCGCGCGCGGTCAGGCGGCCCTTGGCGTGCTGCGCATCGATCCGCTTCTGCCCGCCACCCAATTTAGACGCCGCGCGGCGCGCTTCCAGTTCAGCGATATTGGCCGACATGGCACCCCCATTTGCTTAATTCATACGAATGCCTTGGCACCGCGTTTCGCCAAATGCAAATATCGCGTAGCTGTTTTGCACTGCCAAAATGGTCAGTATGTCGTTATAGGCGCGCGCATGTCCGTCCACCATTCGATTAAAGTTGCCGCACTCTACCGGTTCGTCGCCTTCGATGCTCCGGAGAATTTGCAGCCGCAGATTCAGGCAGAGTGCGACGTTGGCGGCATTAAAGGCACTATCCTGCTGGCGCACGAAGGTATCAACGGCACGATTGCTGGGAAGCCCGAAGCCATCGACGCCGTTGTCGCCTTCCTGCGCGACTTACCGGGCTGTTCAGAACTTGACGTCAAATACTCGCGTGCCGACGAAATGCCGTTTTACCGGATGAAGGTGCGGTTGAAGAAAGAGATAGTGACCCTGGGCGTCGAGGGCATCGACCCGAAGCGCGAAGTTGGGACATATATCCAGCCTGAAGACTGGAACGCCCTGATTTCCGACCCCGACACCGTGTTGATCGATACGCGCAATGATTATGAAGTGGCAATCGGAACATTCGAAGGCGCGGTCGACCCCAAGACCAAATCGTTCAGCGAATTTCCCGAATGGTTCCGCGAGCACCGCGATGAACTGGCGTCGGGCAAGACCAAATTCGCTATGTTCTGCACAGGCGGAATCCGTTGCGAGAAATCGACCGCGTTTTTGAAGGCTGAGGGCATCGACGAAGTCTATCATCTTGAAGGCGGTATCTTGCGCTATCTCGAAATCGTGCCCGAAGCGGAAAGCAAATGGCAGGGCGAATGCTTCGTATTCGATGAACGCGTCTCGGTGAAGCATGGCCTCGAACTCGGCGAAATGGAATTATGCCACGCCTGCCGCCGCCCGATTTCGCAAGTCGACAAGGCATCGGAGCACTTTATCGAAGGCGTCGCCTGCCACGCCTGCCACGCCGAACGCACCGACGAAGACCGCGCCCGCTTTGCTGAACGGCAGAAGCAGATTGCGCTCGCGAAGAAGCGGGGAAAGCAGCATATCGGCGTCAACCCGCGCGCGAATGACTGACCTCCCGGTCCTCTACAGCTTCCGCCGTTGCCCCTATGCGATGCGCGCGCGGATGGCGATTGCGGTCAGCGGGATAAGGGTCGAACTGCGCGAGGTCGTGTTGCGCGACAAGCCGACCGAGTTAGTCGAAGCGTCTTCGAAGGCGACCGTGCCCGTGTTGGTGTTGCCCGACGGTGAAGTGATCGACGAAAGTCTCGACATCATGCACTGGGTTTTACGTCAGAATGATCCGGAAAATTGGTTGGCGGCCAATGACACAGACTTGATCGAGCAGAACGATGGTCCATTCAAAGCATCACTCGACCGTTATAAATATCCACATCGGTACGGGCTGGAGGACGGCACTGAACACCGCGAGACAGGTCTGGCCATCTTGAGCAAGCTTGATGCGAGACTGCGCGAGCACTCATTCCTTTCAGGCAATGCGCGCGGGCTGACCGATATCGCACTCTTCCCGTTTATCCGTCAATTCGCGGCGATCGACCAAATATGGTTCGATGCGCAGCCCCTGCCCGACTTGAAACGCTGGTTGGATATTCATCTCGCGTCCGACCTATTCGCCAGCATCATGCACCGTTACCCGCGCTGGCAGGCTGGCGACCAACCGACCGTATTCCCCTGATTATTTCATCAACACCAATTCTTCGGCCATGCTGGGATGTAAAGCCACGGTGTCGTCAAAATCCTGCTTGGTCAGCCCTGCCTTCACCGCAATTGCCGCCGCCTGCATGATTTCACCGCTGTCGGGGCCGATCAAGTGCAGCCCGACAACTTTCTCTTCGGCTCCGGCCACAACCATTTTGTAAAGTGCTCGTTCGTTACGGTCGGCGAGCACATTTTTCATCGCGCGGAAATCGCTTTTGTAGATTTTGACATCCTCCAACTTCTCGCGCGCTTCGGCTTCGGTCATACCGACACTGCCGATCGGCGGACTGCTGAATACAGCGGTTGGGATGCAGTCATAGTTGACGGTGCGCGGATTGTTACCAAACACCGTATCGGCAAAGGCATGGCCCTCGCGGATCGCAATCGGGGTCAGCTGGACGCGATTGGTGACGTCACCGACGGCAAAGATGCTTGGTACGTTGGTTCGGTTATCGTTGCCGACCTTGACCGATCCATCCTTGGCCAGCTCGACGCCAACTTCTTCCAACCCCAACGCCTTGCTGTGCGGTGTTCGGCCAATAGCCCAAAGCAGGAGATCAGTTTCGATGCTTTCGTCGCTTTTGGTTTTGATCAGCAGGCTACCATTATCGCGCTTTGTAATCGATTCAAAGCTGGTGTTGAACCGGATGTCAATGCCTTTGTGGCGGCTGATCTCGACCAGGCGGTCGACAATTTCTTCGTCGTAGCTGCGGAGTATCCGGTCGCCATGGGTTACAAGGGTTACTTCGACGCCGAGCTCATTAAAGATACCAGCAAACTCGTTGGCAATGTAGCCTCCGCCCGCGATTACGGCGCGCTTGGGCAGCGTCGGAAGACTGAAGACTTCGTTCGATGTAATACCATGCCCGGCGCCCGGAATATCAGGCACAGATGGCCATGCGCCGGTTGCTACAAGGATATGTGCCGTCGTGATTTCGCGTCCGCTGACAAGTTGAATACTGTTTGGCCCGGTGACGACGGCGCGCTCGCGGAATATCTCGACATTGTTATTGCCAAGCGTCTGGCCGTATAATCCTTCAAGCCGGTTGACCTCTGCCGCGACATTGTCACGCAACGTGCCCCAATCGAAAGTTGCGCCTTCGGTGTTCCAGCCAAAACGCTTTGCATCTTCCATATCCTCGGCAAAATGCGCGCCGTAGACGAGCAACTTCTTCGGCACGCAGC
>JANLSY010000148.1:0-4159 GCA_031362665.1 Sphingomonadales bacterium | reverse complement strand
AGACAGCACCGCAAACAGGATCGACGAGCCGACAACGCGCATCCGCTGCTCGATGATCCGCAATTCGCTTACCACGCGTTCATGTGCATCACCTTTGGTTTCAGAATGCTGGCGTTGCAGGTCACGCGAGCGATCGACAATCCGCGACAAGCGGCCTGTAAGCACATTTAGCAAGCTACCTACGGCGACCAGCAGGAAAGCTGGAGTGAGCGCGGTTTGTAGCACCGAAACGACCACGCCCAGTTCCGGACCGAATTTAGGCTCCATTTTGTTTCTCCGCGGCCAGAACGCGCAATTCGGTTTTCAGCAGCTTTCCAATATGGCTTCGCGGCATTTCGTCGATGGCGTAAAGCGCCGATAGCCTCTGGGTTTTGCCGAGTTTGGCATTGGTCGCCTCCAAAATCACATCCACATCGAGCGTTGTTCCTGTGGCGGGCGACACAAACGCCACCGGCGTTTCGCCCCATTTGTCGCTCGGCATTCCGATGACGGCGGCTTCCTCAACATCGGGATGCTGCGTTAGCACCGCCTCCAGATCGACCGGGTAGATATTGAATCCGCCCGAAATGATCATATCCTTGGCGCGGCCGACCAGTTCGACAAAACCGTCTTCATCGACGCGCCCGATATCGCCCATCCGCTGCCATCGACCGCCTTCCTCGTCAAACCAGCTGGCCTCGGCGGTTTTTGCGGGCTGGTTCTGATATCCCGACATCATCGTTGGCGAACGCCCGACCAGTTCACCGATACTTCCTTGTGGCAGACGGTTTCCCTCTTCATCAATGGTGAACACTTCGCTGCCGGGCGCCGGTTGGCCGACGGTGTGAAGCTTTTCGGGATATTTGTGCGCGTGGAGCAAGCAGACGACGCCGCCTTCGGTCATAGAGTAAATCTCGATCAGCGCGCCCGGCCAGCGGCGGACGACTTCTGCCTTCAACTCGGCAGAAAACGGCGCGCTGGTGCAATATTTGATCTGGAATGCCGACAGGTCGAAATCGTCGAAGCGCTCATATTCCATCAGCCGTTTATACTGCACCGGCACCAGCATAGTGTGAGTAATCCGTTCGCGGGCAGCTATTTCCAGATAACGACCGGCATCAAACTTCGGCATCATGTGCAGCGTGCCGCCATAAGCCAAAGTCGGCATCACCAATGCGAGCGTCGTGTTTGAATATAAGGGCGTAGATAGCAATGTCTTCTGCCCCGGTTCACCATAGCCCGCATTCGTCCCGACCGCCGCATGCCGCCACCGCATTCCGCGGGAATGGACAATACCCTTAGGCGTGCCAGTGGTGCCGCTGGAATAAATGATGTTGAACGGATCGGCAGCGGTACAGCCTCGATCTTCCGGAACCGCATTTTCATCCACAATCCAATCGAAGATGTTTTCGAGCATGACCAATTTGAGCTCAGGCAAATCCTCACCCTCAAGATCGGCAAGCTTTGCATTATCGACAAAGAGATGGATCGCGCCCGAATCGCGCAGCATCGCGTTCAACTGCTCTGGGGTCGCCGAAGTCGTCAGCGGTGCCGCGCATCCCCCTGCCCTTACCGCTGCTAGATAGGCCAGCGCGTACCGAACCGAAGTCGTCCCGAGAATTGCGACTGCTTGCCCCTTTTTCAGCCCGTCACGCTGGAGCTGCGCCGCCATTCGGTTGACCAGCGCCGAAACTTCGCACCAGGTCAGGCTTTCTGTTCCGTCGTCCAGCGCAATGCGGTCAGGCCGGTCCTTCCCCCAATGAGCTATCAGTTCAGGATAGGACCCGAAGGACTTTTCAAGTTCGGCATGGGCATCGGTTATCACGGCACTCTCCGCAAGCATCTGATGTCAATTGCCTCAATCGCGCGCCTTGTCGAGTGCGACCCTTAATTTTCTCAATATCGGCACGACGTTCCGGATCTCCTGTTCATCCAACACGCCCGTCAATACCGATCGTATCGGCATAAGCGCGGCTATGCACTGCTCTCGCATGTCCCTGCCCTTCGGCGTCAAGGAAACCAATTTTGCCCGACCGTCATCTGGATCGGGCCGCGACTTCACCAGCCCTGCCCTTTCCATCCGGCCGAGCGTACTGGTCATCGTCGGGCGCGTAAGCTGGAACGCGCTTGCCAGTTGTGCCGGGGATCGCTCATCGAGCCCAAGCCGGACAAAATGGTTGAGTACAGTGAACTGAGCCTGGGTCATCCCTTTGGGTATCGCCCGTTCGAACATCGTGCTGCCCAGCTGGTCAATTATGCCGATTTCGTTGAACAGCTCGAATTCGATCGGGTCATTGCTCATGCCAGCAGATGCTTTTCCATTGGCCATCGCGGCGACGGGGCAATGTTCGCCGCAAGCCCGACACGCGCGAGCATCTGGATTCTCGCGCCGCCTGTGACACCTAGCAGCGAATGGATTGCCGTATAATGCGTTGCCATTTCCGGATATTCCTGCAGGGATTGGCTCATCGGGTGCATTGCTAAGCCCAATTTCGTAGCGCGCAATTGGGCGTTTGCATAGCGGCGTCCGGCGGAGATCTGGTCGGCCCGGCTATTCGACGGACTGGTAATCCACAGTGCTGCCGGAACCGACCCGCAACTTTCGCGCAATCCATCGAGGCCGATCTGAAAGGCGGAGCTGTTGGGGTCCGCAATGCTTTCGCGTGTTGTCATGCCGAGAGCACCCGTTGCCTCGATCATCGGGCCAGATAGGGCGAGGCCGTCCGGCGTAGCATCGATTTCGCTATGGCCGATGCGGAGCAGGCGAACCGATTCCATATGCGTTCGGTGCGTTGTCGTTTCGTCGGTTATCGCCGCAACCGTTATCTTTGCAAGGCGGGTCGTCATGTCCTTGTCGGCGCTCACAAAATGGTCGGCGGATTGAAGGTGTTTGATCTGTTTGGATGGCGCGGCTGCATACACAAGGCGGTTGGTGCGACGCGCGGTTATCGACGCGAACAGCGGATCGCGTTGCACCTGCGGGTCGTCGACAAAACGTAGTCGTGCAAGCGGACGCCGGTCGAGCCGAGGTTGCGGCTCGCCTTCGGGGAAAGGCTCTATGTCCATGCGGTAACCGCGTTCGGCGGCAGCGATTCGGGCCAGTTCGATAAACGTGCCAAAACCGATGGTAATCTGGCGATCGAACGGGTCGGTTTGCGGCAGGCGCTTGGCGAGATCGCAATACAGCAGCGCGACGTCCTTTCCTTCCATCCGGATCAGCCAAGGCTGGCGGTTATGCGGATTGGGGGCGAGGATCGCATAGCGGAACGCCTCAAGCCTGATATCCGCCAGTGGAGCGGGATCAAAAGACCAAGGTTTGATCGCGCTGACTGGCATGCGAGTAACGCGCCATGCACCACCAGCACCAATTAATGCGACCACGCCACCTGCTCCGAACAACATATTCCTGCGTGTGAGTGCCATTTCAGCCTCCTAATTAGATATCTAACTGTATTGTTAGATATCAAACTAAAATGCGTTTCACAACACTTTTTCTAGGTCAGCCACCCAACCCAGAAATATGTGGAAAAACACCGCTTTTCCTTGGGTTTTGCGACTACTTCCCCTATAGTCCGCCGATGAACGATACGAACGAAGAACCGACCGGCGACAGCGCCGCTAACCCCAACCAGAATGAATATGGTGCAGACAGCATCAAGGTGCTGAAGGGCCTTGATGCCGTGCGCAAACGGCCCGGTATGTATATTGGTGATACCGATGACGGCTCCGGCCTGCATCACATGGTTTTCGAGGTTTCCGACAACGCCATAGACGAGGCATTGGCGGGACATTGCGATCTGGTGCTGATCGAACTTAACCCTGACGGATCGGTTTCAGTCGAGGACAATGGTCGCGGAATTCCGACCGGAATGCACAAGGAAGAAGGCGTATCTGCAGCGGAGGTCATCATGACCCAGTTGCATGCGGGCGGCAAGTTCGAGAACACCTCTGACGATAACGCCTATAAGGTTTCGGGCGGGCTTCACGGGGTGGGCGTGTCGGTGGTCAATGCTCTGTCGGAGTTCCTAGAACTCACTATCTGGCGTGAGGGCAAAGAGCATTGGATGCGTTTCGAGCATGGTGATGCTGTCGGACCGCTAAAGGTCGTCGGTGATGCTCCCCCCAGTGATTCCGGGGGCGTCAAAAAGGGCACGCGCGTGACCTTCATGGCCTCGACCGA
>JANLSY010000130.1:0-8275 GCA_031362665.1 Sphingomonadales bacterium | reverse complement strand
CCGAGTGTGCCAAGCTTGCCATCGGCGCCAAGCACAACGGTGAAAATGCGGCTATAGTTGCCCGGGGTCTCCCATTGGTCCCAATGGCGGGTCAGCAATTGGTCGTATTCACGACCGGTCCCGGGGCCGGGTTTCGATGTGTCGCCGTCCTTCTCGCAGCCGAATTCCATGCAGTCGCGTGCGATATCGCCCCAAACCGCAAATTTCTTGCCGTCGGGGGAGATTTTGAAGCCGCTAACGTCGGTCTTGAAATTGCTGGCCTGCGAAGCAATGCCGCTGGCAAAGTCATAGCGCCAGATCTGGTCGGACCCACTCTCGTTGCTGATATAGAAGATGCTCTTACCGTCTTGCGCGAAGGCGGCGTCATGCTCGTTCTTGTCAGGCTTTGATGCGAAGCGCACGGGCTGCGCATTGGGCGAGCCGAGCTTGAGCATATAAAGGTCAGTCTTGCCCTTGTTTGCCTCCATGTCGGTCTCGCGCAATTGATAGGCAATCATCGTTCCGTCGGGTGACGCAGCAGTGCCAGACAGACGCTTCATCGTCGCGAGATCGGTCTCGGTCATCGGACGGGCAAATGCGGGTGAGGATAGCGCGGAAGTGCCGACGAGCGCGGCGAGCAGGAAGGTTTTGGTCATGATCGCAGGCTAGTCAGCGTTGCGAGGGCAAGCAAGAAAATTGCGCGTGATGCGCCGATATAGGGTTGCGTTTTGTGCAACTACATTCTCTACTAATATAATTGAGATTTGGTCTAAAGCACCTATCTGGACGTCATAACTAGAACATAAAGGATGCCTTCAACGGGACGACCCGGCCTTCACGGCTGTGCGGCAAAGTAGAAGGAATGAAACATGCAGAAACTGGCCAGCTTCATCGGCGCAATCGCGCTCAGCAGCCTGCTTTTCTCGGTCACGATAGTGTAGTTGGGGTCTGAGAAAAACTGCTCTTAAACTAGCAACGGACGGGCGGGTACTTCCCCGCCCTTTTGTTTATCTGGGCTATTTGATTAAAACTCCACCCTTCATCACATGCCCGACATTTTCCAGCACGCGCACGTCCGCCAACGGATCACCCTCCACCGCCACCATGTCCGCAAAACGCTCCGGCGCGATACTGCCGATCTCACGTTCCTTACCCAATAATTCCGCCGCCCGGATCGTGGCACTCTGGATCGTCTGCATCGGGGTCATGCCATAGCGGACCATATAGGCGAACTGCTTCGCGTTATCGCCATGCGGATAGACGCCGCTGTCGGTGCCGTAGGCGAGTTTGACGCCCATCTTTACCGCCTTGGCAAAGCCTTCGCGCTGGACATCGGTGGTCTCGCGGTTCTTGCGGAGATATTCCCCGGGCCATTTTTCTTTCGTGCCGACATCGTCGATATAATCGCCATTGTAGATATCCATTACCAGCCAGGTTCCGCTGGCTTTGGCCATAGCCAATGCTTCGTCATCGATCAGGCTGGCATGTTCGATGGAGCGCACACCCGCGCGGATGGCGTTCTTGATGCCGATGGCTCCGTGGGCGTGCGCGGTAACGAACCTGCCTTTGGCTTTCGCGGTTTCAACTACGGCCCGCATCTGTGCTTCGGTCAGTTCGGGCTCGCCGGGTTCGGTGCCGATGGCAAGTACCGCGCCGGTCGCAATGGTCTTGATGAAATCGGCTCCGTTGGCGATCAGAAACTCTGTTTTGGCCGCCGCTTCTTCAGGCGTGCTGCTGACGCCCAGTCGCATATCCGCAGGAAGTTGTTCGTTCGGCACCACACCGTTCAACTCGCCGCCGCCCTTGGGTATCGTGATATAGGCTCCCGCCACGAACATGCGCGGGCCGGGGACGTGGCCTGCGTTGATGGCATTTTTCAGCGCAACATCGGTCAGCCCACGATAGGTGCCGACATCGCGTACCGTCGTAAATCCAGCATCAAGCGTGACTTTGGCGTTATGCGCGCCGATCAACGCGGTTGCGGCGGGCGAGGTTTTGAGCGGCAGCGCAAGGTCTGCGCTTTGCCCGGCATCAGCCAGATGCGTGTGCAGGTCAATCAGGCCGGGCAGAACAGTGTAAGCCGACCAGTCGAGACGCTCGGAACCACGTGGCGTTGCACCGCAGGGCGCGACGGAAGTGATCTTTTCATCGTTTATGCTGATGCATTGACCGGTTAGCAATTTGCCAGCTACGACATCGACAATCTTGCCGGTTTCGACATAGAGATTTTTGGCGATGAGCGGCGCTGGCGTGGATGCCAGCATTATTACGGCGAAAAGGCCGCTGCGCATCACCCTTTCTTGGTGATGCGGGTAATTTCGCGCTCGACCATTGCCTCGACAATCGGCGGCAGATTATTGTCGAGCCAGTCCTTCAGCATCGGCTTGAGAAGGTCACGGGTCAGGCCTTCCAAGGAAGTCTCGCCCGAACGCACGATTTGCGGGGCAACGCCGGGTTCGGACAAGGTCTGCAATGCGGAGAAACTGTGGCGCAGGCTTTGCGCCTTGCTGTCGTCAAGGAGGACTTCTTCGGCCTCATCATCGGCGGCAGCTTCGGTCAGCTCGAGGACATTTTCGTCGTCGTCCTCGTGCTGCACCGGCGCAGCCTTGGGTGTGCGCCTGGCCAACGGGCGTATGCGTTCGTCATCGGCAATGATGCGTTTGATCGAGGAGAGAATCTCGTCCATCGATGGTTCGTTCCGGCCCTCTGCCATAATCCCAGCCCCCGCTGTTCGAGTCATCACTTGCCCGGAGTACGGTCCGGAAGCGGCTCTATGTCTGCTTTTTGCGCTGGCGTGTCAACGGTTCGCGTCGACTTGGTGGTCGGATCGGGCTGCGACGACCAGTCACTCCAGGCGTTATCGACCTTCTCATACTCGGCGACAGGGTCATATAGCGTGCCGCCTTCAAGCCCCAGATCGCGGGCCTCGGCCTTGCCCATCGCGGCGAGTAGAGTGAACCCTGCAACATAGGCATTGCGACGCGCCGTCACCAACTGCACCTTGGAATTGAGCAGCTCCTGCTCGGCGTTCAATATGTCGAGGATAGTGCGGTTGCCGACACTGTTTTCAGCGCGCGTGCCCTCGAGCGAGAGCTCGTTTGCCGACACTGCGCGCTGTGACGCGGTGATTACGTCATTCGCCGCTTTCCAGCTGGCATAGGATGCGCGGGTCTGGGCGATTGCCTCACGCTCGGCGGCAATTTCAAGCTCCTGTGCCTGGCCAAGCCGTGCCTGCGCCTGACGGATTTGCGCGGCGGGTTGTCCGCCTTGATAAAGCGGAATCGTGGCGCGCACTCCGGCCTGCGCGGTGAACGATTTATTATCTGCCTTGAACCCCGGGATTCGCGACGAATTCGAATTCAAGGCGTTACTATAGCTTGGCGATGTAAACACACTCACGGTCGGCAGGCGCGACGCATTGGCGGCGCGGCGATCAAAGCCAGCCGCCTCACGGTTCTCACGCGCAGCGATCAGGTCGGGGTTGCTGTCAATCGCGACAGTCACCGCTGCGTCCGGTGTTTCGGGAAGGTTCGGCAATGGTGGCGGAGCCTCAAGCTTGCCAGGTTCGCGTCCGACCAGCTGGATATAGATTTCTTTCGAGCGGATGAGGTTCGCGCGCGCCGATTCGAGCGTGCTGGTCTGCAATGCCAGCCGCGCCTCTGATTGTGCGACGTCAGTACGGGTCAGGTCGCCGATTTCGAAACGGTCGCGGGTCGCTTCCAAATTGACCGACAAAACGCCGACCTGAGCACGGTTGAGTTCGACAATTGCCTCGTCCCGGATCACGTCCATATAGGCGCCGACCACGGCGGAAAAAATCGCGCTTTCGGTTCCGCGCAGACCTGCAAAGCCTGCCTCGACCCGATTTTCGGCGGCTCGCACAGCATTTTTGATACCACCGCCTGCGTAAATAGGCGCAGAAACGGTGCCATTGACGGTGATCCCGCGTCCCTGCGTGACCGAAGACCCGCTGTCCTGCATTATATTTTCAAAATAGGTCGGCTGCAGCGTCACATCGGGACGGCCATTGGCCTTTGCCAGCGGCACGCCCTCATTAGTCGCCTTCTGCCCTTCACGAGCAGCAGTCAGGCTTGGGTTGGTTTCATAGGCTGATACCAATGCATCGCGCAGCGTGTCGGCACTGGCCGGGGCCACAAGCACAGCAGAGCCCAGTAACGCTGCGATGAACGAACGACGCGGGCTCAAAAAACGAACTCCGGCTTGCGTTCAAAGCTGGCAAGCGGTGCAATCTCGCTATCGGCAAAGTGTCGCAGCGCAACCTTGCCATTGTGCACGATACCGGATGCGAGCGAGGTGACACCGCGTTCGACTAAACCGGTAACGATCCGTCCGCCTTCCTGGGCCGTTGCGACCAGATTATCGGGCAGTTCTTCCACCGCCCCATCTATGAACACCAACGCAAACGAACCGGCAATCGCTCCTTCGGGTCCGCTGGCAGCTGTCACATTAGCGCGTGTAGCAAGCAGCGTTGCAGCGTAGCTGTCCGCGGCACCGATAAACAGGACAGTATCGCCCTGCTTAACGTCAGCCGCTTGCAGCATCAGCGCGGTTGCGACCGGCGGATTGAGCATCGTACCGTCGGCGAGTCGGATCGAGCGGTCCATATAGGCAACCTCGCGCAGCGCGTCGGGGACGAATTTTTCCCGTGGCATTGCGCCCATCGCGGCCAATACCCAGGCGTCGGTGACGCCACTGGTGCGCAATTGGCTATCGACCATCGCACGGCGCATATTGTTGAAATCGGCTGATTGCATCTAAACACTTCCAGTAACTTGGACGCCCTTTGGCATAACTGTATTGCGATGACAATACAGCCTTTGATTCCGTTTCTAGCCAGCGTTCCGGGAAACGCCAAGCGGGATTCAGACAAAAGCCTGATTTTGAGTGGCAAACAGCAACTTTTCCCGTGACTTGTGGCCATCCAAGCACAAGTTTCCGATTGCCGGTTGCAATGAATGGCCCTGTTCGCTAGATGCCCGCCTCCACCACAAACGACATTGCTGTTGTCAGCACGTTCGTTGCTTCGGGGCCCGATGGCGGAGTGGTGACGCAGAGGACTGCAAATCCTTGCACGCCGGTTCGATTCCGGCTCGGGCCTCCAACTACCTGTCGCGCACTATCACCTGACGTCATAACATCCGAGGATTTCTATGGGGTTTGTAAGTCGCATTGACGCTCCTCATCGACTGGGATCGCCCTGCATTCGACTAAAACCGTAAGAATAGTATGTATGTTAGCCTATTGGCTGGTGTAAGATAAAGTTGCATTTCTACCGGATCGGCGTCTAATTATGTGGCCCTTGAAAGGAGGGCTACATGGCTAACAAGACGAGAGCGTCGGTAACGGCACCATTTGCGATTAGACATGCTGAATGCCTAAACGGCAAGGTAACGCGCTACTCATGCGGCGGTGATGGGCTTTAAAGAAGCGCTTTCACAAACTGCGGCACAGAAAGCCGACGAGCGGCAAAAGGGGCACCCTCTATTTCTGGCTGTTGCTAAAGAGCAATCCGAGGAGCCTGCTGCTTATCAACGCACTATATCTGCTTTGTAAAACAAGGGAATGACCTTCTACTTGGCGCTGCGGGCAGAACATACGCATGCCACTATTTATCAACAGACATCACCCGAAGTTATTCAATACCTGATGCCACCTGTCGAGGAACCGAGTGGGTTTCAAATAAACTGTACAGAAAAAATTCCTTGAGCCCTCACCACATACGAAACGACAAATTTCGCTAACTTTCCGGACAATCAGCTTGGATTTTTTATTTGGTAAAACCTGCCGCCTAGTCGGTAAAAATCCGCAGACAACTTCGCCCCTCACCGCAAGCCTTCGGGCAGTCTTCAGGGGCAGGTCAGCTTGACTGGACTGTGTGATGTCCAGCAAAAACAGACCGAGGATCATAGCGTCGTTTGGTAGCCACAAGTCGCGCATAGTTTGAGCCCCAATAAGCTTGTTGCCAATCCGCTTCGAAATAGTTGGCTTCCGACATGTAGCTGCCAGCTGTGGAATCGAGTTTGACGATTGGTTCCATCGCCCCGCTGACGGACGCTGCTTCCCGGCGACCCTTAGCGACATCAGGCTCATGCCCGACAATACCCGGATAGGCAGGCGGCGCATCTGCTGCGCAAATTAACAGCGCAAAAGCGTCGAGAACCTTTGGGTTGGTTGCAGTCTCGCCTGTAGCCGATAGCGCCTCGGCTGAACCGCCCGCCAATCCCTTGTTGGTATGAAGAGACACGGGCCACTGACGGCTCGCGTCAATCAATGCCTCAACAAGTTTATCAAGACGTGAAGGCTGTAACCACGAGGCAGCGATCCAGCGTGACTGGTAAGCGTTCAGGACCTGACCGACTTCACCAAGGTTTGTTGCCCAGAACATGTTATCGAGATTGGCTGCCGGTCGGTCATCGACCAGTGTGAGTCCCGGCAATTTGCGCAAAAAGTCCGGATCCCAAAGCCTGCGACCAGGCAGTACAAAAATGAGCGGATCGCGACTTAACTTCACTCGATCAGCGTGCGACGCAATCCACTCAAAGAACGGAGCCCAAGCGGTCTGTATTTCGCTTTCTCCAAGGGAGTGTGAGAGCATTGAAACCGATAGACGGCGATTTGGTAAAAAGCGGATTTGCTCGCCCCAGTTCGGATTGTGAAGCTTTTCGCGATAGAAAAGCAGCATCTGTTCAACCAAGGCCTTCCATGCGTCGTCGTCGGCAGCACTGGCTTCGAATATGACCGCACCGAAAGCTTCAGGCAGAGGATGTGTGCGGAGCGTCAATCGAGTTACAACACCGAAAGTGCCGCCACCACCCCCACGAAGGGCAAAATAAAGTTCGGGTTCCTTCCATGCGTTGACGATGCGAACGACGCCGTCGGCGGTGACGACCTCCGCCTCGATAAGGTTGGCTGCACCGGTTCCAAATTGCTTGGAAAAGCTGCCAAAGCCTCCGCCTTGGACGAAACCTGCCGTTCCAACAGTCAGGCAGCCTCCCCCCTGAACGTACCGACCATGATCACGGGCAACCGTGCGATAAACCTCCCCCCATA
The DNA here is from genome assembly GCA_031362665.1 of Sphingomonadales bacterium. Taxonomy (GTDB): domain Bacteria; phylum Pseudomonadota; class Alphaproteobacteria; order Sphingomonadales; family Sphingomonadaceae; genus Sphingorhabdus_B. The sequence continues at coordinate 1,225 of JANLSY010000130.1, read as the reverse complement.
GTGTTCCAGCGCCAACTGACACGGCAGGCGTGGCCGCTTCCGCTGGCGAGCCTTGCGGACGAAAATTGTCGTGCACCTCAATGCTTCGAAGTCGCCGGGTCCAAATCAAAAGAGAGTCTGCCCGGTTCGAATTGCCAAAATAGCTGTGCCCGCCACCTTTCACGATGAGGGAAATCCGGTTCGCCTTGGCGAACTCTATGGTGGCAGCAACGTCTGTGGCATTTTCAGCCGCAACTGCCATCGTGCTCGGCCGACTTGTCCAGGCATCGATCCAACCAAGGGTTTGGGTCAGTCCGGGTTCGTCACCGACCCAGTAAGGATTTTTCAAACGCCGGAAAACTTCTGCCACATCAGCCCGACCCTGTTGAGCCAAAGTTATGGGTGATTGGATTGTAATAAGTCGCGAACCTACTTTCTGGGAGAGTTTGCTCCAGTTAGCCACCGCCGGAACAGCAAATGCTTGAGAGGGAGCTAATACCGCCAACACTCCTGTAGCACATGTAGATTTCAAGAATCCGCGTCGGCGCATTATCATCCCTATTCCATTGAAGGCTGCTCGATCGAACGGTTGGCGCCAGGTTGCCATCACCCTTACAAGGGCCCTCGGTAGCAGTCGCTGCAGGCAATAGCGAAGGTTGCGATGTACTGGTATCGTTAGCGAAACCGTCAAGTGAAGTGATCGGCCAAAGAAGCCGCCCGAGCGGCCCCTTGAGTTCTGCCTGTTCAAAGCCATAGGTTGCCATGATGAGGATGCGACATGAAGTCAGGCTGTTGTTCTCAGTCACTGCACTGCTCCAATTTGCAAATTCAGTGACGGGCAATACGAACGACACGAAATGAAGTTTGCTAGCCATTCACCGGACTGCTGTTTGCGGAGACAGTTGGCGACGGTAAAAGTTTCATCGACATCATGATCGCAATAGCCAAATACCACGCGGCCTGCATTCCGAAGATCAGCCCAAGATTGTGTGGATTGAGACGCACACCTACAATGGTTAGCGCGGCAATAGTTATCGTTCCGCCAACCAACCCGTTCACTCCAGTCCCGCGCACCAGACCTGGTCCTCTCAGCAAAGTCCGGGAATAAAGAGCGATCCCGGCTACAGTCGCGACCAGCCCGAATTTCGTCAAAACCTGGATGATAGCACTGCAGAATTGCAAGATTTCAAGAAAAACGGCACCGGAATTTGAGGCGCCCGTCGCAACTGAATTTGCAAATTCAGGA
>JANLSY010000030.1:0-2498 GCA_031362665.1 Sphingomonadales bacterium | reverse complement strand
TCATTTTCGTCGATGTCGATGGCAAAACCGGCGGCGTGCTGCGTCAGCGTTGATTGGATTTTGCGCCGGGCCGCTAATCTGCTAGCCCCTTTCCAACATAATTTATGCATTTGAAGGGGACAGCATGCGCATCCTTATCGTTGAAGACGAACCCACATTAGGCAAGCAACTGAAATCGACTCTGGAAGGTGCCGGCTATGCCGTCGACCTGTCGGTCGATGGCGAGGACGGCCATTATATGGGTTCGACCGAAAACTACGATGCGGTGATTCTCGATCTGGGTTTGCCGGAAATTGACGGACTTACTGTGCTTGATCGCTGGCGCAAGGAAGGGCGTAAGTTCCCCGTGCTCGTGCTGACCGCGCGCGATAGCTGGTCGGACAAGGTCGCGGGCCTTGATGCAGGAGCCGATGATTATCTCGCCAAGCCATTTCAGACCGAAGAACTGATTGCGCGTCTGCGCGCACTTATCCGTCGTGCTTCGGGAAATGCGTCGTCCGAACTGACCGTGGGCGATGTCCGCCTAGACACCCGTTCGGGGCGCGTTACGCTCGACGGACAGCCGGTAAAGCTTACAGCACAGGAATATAAATTGTTGTCCTATCTAATGCACCACAAAGGCAAGGTCGTGTCGCGTACCGAACTGATAGAGCATATCTATGACCAAGATTTTGACCGCGATTCCAACACGATTGAAGTGTTCGTGACCCGCATCCGCAAGAAATTGGGCCAAGATGTCATCTCGACCATCCGCGGCCTCGGCTATAGTCTTGAGGAACCTGTCAGCTGAACCCGCCTGCCGCCATCAATACGGCTGTAAAAGCGCCGTCGTGGCGGAGCCAGTTCCAGAGCACCGGTTCGCTTACCCGCCGCATGATCCTGACAGCAGCGGCGTGGATCATGATCTTGCTACTAGGTGGCGGCGCGGCCCTCGATCGCGTGTTGACGAGTTCGGTCGAACAGAATTTCGACAACCAGCTTGAATATGTCCTGACCGCGATGATTGCGTCGGCGGAGATCGGCCCCGATGGTGAAATTCGGATGAACCGGCCGTTGGGCGACCAGCGGTTTCTGGAACCCAATAGCGGGCTTTACTGGCAAATAACCGGCGATGGCGCGATCCCCTTTCCGTCTCGTTCGCTTTGGGACCGAGCACTTCGCCCGCCGGTTGGTCATAACGACCAGGCAGTGCATTTTCGCGACAGCGACGAGTTCGCAGACGAACCTTTGCGGATTGCGGAGCGTTCAATCAAACTTCCCGATTCCGAAGTAAGCTGGACTTTCATGGTCGCGCAAAGCCGCGATAGTCTGGACGCGCAGATTCAGGAATTGCGCTCGGTCCTAGTGACCAGTTTCCTGTTGCTGGCGCTGGGTTTAATCATATTGGCCGCGCTGCAGACTTTCTATGGCCTATGGCCGTTACGCGCTGTCCGACAGGCAATTGCCCAAATGCGCAGCGGAAGGGAAAGCCGGGTGACCGACGCTTTGCCCGATGAAGTTATGCCAATGGTAAACGAACTCAACGCATTGCTCGATCATAATGAAAAACAGGCGGAGGAATCGCGACGGCATGCTGGCAATCTGGCACACGCGCTCAAAACACCGCTGACGGTGATTATGAACAGCGCGACTGCCAAAGCGCCAGACCTTGACGAAACTGTCATCCGTGAAGCAACGACGATGCGGCGGCAGGTAGATCACCACTTGGCACGCGCCCGCGCAGTCGGCCGCCGTGGCCACAGCCACAGTCGCGCGCAGGTTTGGGACAGCCTCGAATCGGTCGAGCGCGCCGTCAGCCGCCTCTATTCCCATGTTCGCCTCGATATGGCGGGTGACAAGACAATATCGGCGCGGGTTGAGCGGCAGGATCTTGACGAAATGCTCGGAAACCTTATCGAAAATGCTGCAAAATATGGCGGTGGTAGCGTGTTCGTCACTGTCGAAGACGCAGGTGATTTTGTCGAAATGCTGGTCGAAGATGACGGACAAGGAATACCCGAAGCCGAACGGGAGCGCATTTTTGATCGGGGTGCCAGGTTGGACACGGGCAAACCCGGAACCGGCCTCGGGCTTGCCATCGTGCGCGACGTTGTAGAGATTTACGGCGGGACGGTTGCGCTTGAAGAAAGCGAAGACCTGGGCGGATTGTTAGTGAGATTGAGGCTGCCGAAGGCGGCGGCATAAAAAGGGCTGGGGCTTTCTGAAAAAAATTAGGCGAATTGCGGTTATTGGCTGCGGCCCGGGCGGCATGGCGAGCGCCTTGTTTCTGCACCGCGCCGGTTTCGACGTTGTCCTGTTCGACCAGTTTGCCGAGCCACGACCTTTAGGGTCCGGGTTGCTGATCCAGCCGTCGGGTCAGTCGATATTGAACGAATTGGGTCTTTTGGCCACGATCAGGCAACGGGCGGCACCCGTCACCCGGCTTTTCGGTATCAACACCGCTAACGGCAAACGTGCACTAGACATGCGATACCGCCATCTTGGCAAGGATGTGGTGG
>JANLSY010000008.1:0-6131 GCA_031362665.1 Sphingomonadales bacterium | reverse complement strand
GTTGGCTGCCGCCTTCGGACTGGGAATCAAGCGCCAAGGATGCGCTACGCCTGCTTGGCTTTACCGGACAAACCGACTGGAGCCTTGAACGCACGCTCTACCGGCTCGAAGCGTATAACGGCCTTGGCTATCGAGGATTGGGGGTTCCGACGCCATATCTGTGGAGCTTCTCTAACCATTATGAGCGCGGCAAATTCGTAGCGGACGGCAAATTCAGTTCAACCGCCAAGTCACAGCAATGCGGCGCCGCGGTAATGCTCAAACTGCTAACCGAAGCTGGCGAAATCGAGTGGCCAGCCGCATAATTCGGGGTGGCGCTTTGGCCGATTGCTGATAGTCTCTGGCCAACATCGTTTAAGGAGAGCGATCCCATGAAAGCCATTCTGCCCGCTATTTTGTTTTCGCTTTGCGTCGCAGCACCAGCCGCCGCGCAGCAGGATATGTCGAAAGTCGAAATCAAGCCCCAACAACTCGCACCCGGTGTAGCGGTTTTGTTTGGGGCAGGTGGCAATATTGGCGTGTCCTATGGCGAGGACGGCACCGTCCTGATCGACGATCAGTTCGCGCCGCTCACGCCCAAAATCCAGAAAGCGGTTGCCGACCTTGGCGCCCAGCCGGTTAAATTCCTCATCAACACCCACTGGCATTTCGACCATAGCGGTGGGAATGAGAATCTAGGCAAGGCGGGGGCGCTTATCATGGCGCATGACAATGTTCGTGTGCGGATGGCAGCAGGCGCGACTGTTGCCGGAAATGTCACGCCCCCCGCTGCGAAGGTGGCATTACCGGTTATCACCTACGCGGACGGATTGAAGCTGCACCTCAATGGCGAGGAAGTTCGCGTTATCCACGTGCCAGCCGCGCATACCGACGGTGATTCCTTCATCCACTGGACCAAATCCAACGTCATCCATATGGGCGACCTGTTCATGCTGCAAATCAGCTTTCCCTTTGTCGACACGGGCAGCGGTGGCAACGTTCGTGGCTTTGTGGCCGCGGCCGACAAAGTGCTGGCAATCGCCAACGACCAGACCAAGATCATCCCGGGCCACGGCGCAGTCGCGACCAAGGCCGATCTGCAAAACCACCGCAACATGATCGCGACCGTGATTGCTAAGGTCGAGGCCGGGATAAAGGCGGGTAAGACACTGGAGCAGATAAAGACGGAAAAACCCACCGAAGGCTTCGGCGTTAATCCGAGCGGATTCATTACGGCCGATCGCTTCGTCGAAACGGTCTATAACCAATTGAAAAGCTAAGGCGCGGTGCCGCCTAACGCTTCTATCTCGGAGCGGAGTGACTTTATCAGTGGCTGGATTTTTTTAAGTCGTGGTGCTTCCTGATCAAGGATTGCTGCAAAGGCGCTGCGTTTGAAATTGCGAATGTCTGCATCTGCAATCGGACTGCCGGAAGGCAGCGATGAAAGTACAATATCGATCAATCGCTCGGCACCGTGCAAACGGCCCCATAAATAGTCATTCTCACGATAGGCGCGGCTGAAGAAGGCACCGAAATTGTTAAGCTCGATACCCTTTAAAGTCGCAGCCGCGCCGCCAGTCCGAATGGCGTTGCAGTCCTCCGGCGAAATGCGATCGACCTTGACAGGGTCGAACTCGTCGAGCCCTTCGCCTTGCAATAACGGCAGGGTAGCGATGTCATACAGCGGATAGCCGATATACCCGAGCAGCATCACCCGCCTGCTATCATCGGGCATCTGCAATAGCGCGTCGCACAATATCCTGTCGGCCAGCCGGTCGGTTTCGATGAGAGCGCGCCGCTCTGCGAGCCGGTCGAGTACAATTCCTGGCTTGGCGATGCCGTCGGCAACGATATCCGCAAAATCAGCCCCCAGATAATCCGACGTTTCGCGTTCGAGAAATAGCGACAGGCACGCGTAGATGTTATCGTGCATGATTTTGGTGCCGACACCTTCTTCGCCATAATCAGCCTCGATTTCGTGCGCTAAGCGACGCGCCAGAAAGCGTAGGCGACGGATTCGATAGCGTATATCGTGATCGCGGAAAAACTGGATCGATTGTCTGGTCGCACCGACGCCCTTGGTCCCGGCCATAGCTTCTAGACCGCGTGCACGGATTTCCGCCCACACTGCCACGCGCAAATTCCGGAAATGGAGCGAGTCGCCCTCGGGATATGCCCGGCGAGCAATCGCCATAATATCGTCGACCACGCCCGCCATTTTGAGATGGCCATAAGCCGGATAGCTATACCCTGCCGCCTGCGCGCCTTTCTGGTTTGCTGTTGAGCGCCATTTTTCTAGCCGCTCGGGTGTCGGTTGCGACAGGAACCAGGTCTTGCCAAGCATTTGTTCGATGGTCTTCTCAACCTCGACACGCAGGCTGTCGGTAATCTGCCGCATCCGCTCGACCCGCTCGGTCCGGCCTTCGAGCTTTTCGAGACTGTCGCGGATTGGCTGTTCGCGGGGGATATTCGACGTGGCCCCGAATATCGTCGAGAAAAAGCCCGGTGGCTTCTTGCGCGCGCCATCTTGCGCATTTGTGCCACCGCGCCGCTTGAACCGGAAACTCGGGCGGCCAGGCTTGGGGTCGATATAGACAAAGCGCCGGTCGACCTCGCGCCGTGCAGGGCGGTTGCGCAGCGCTTCTATGGCCTGATTGAACGGCGCGTTGGCGAGCACCGAGCCGTCGATCAGCATCGCGTCTGCGGCAACTCCTGCGGCAAATTGCTGCGGCAATATCCGTTGCAGGAAAGCATCGCGACCGGGCCATTCGACACCGCGCGCCTTGATCTGTGTATCCAGTTCGTGCGCCGAAAAGGGCGGGAAAGCACCGGGGAAGCTGGCGGTCGCACGCGCTGCAAATACCAGCTCAGGGATCTCCGCGATGTCCATGCCGAGACGCCCGCGTGTTGAAAAGCTGATCGTGATCCGGTGTTCGGATTCGACTACCATCGACGGGCTATTAAGCATCAACACCTGATCATGGCCTGCGAAATCGGTGACTGTGACAAACAGATCGAGCGGTTGATGCTGCGGTAACAACGCCTTACCCGTCATCCCCTTGGCCATCGCGTCGAACGCATCCAGCAGTAGTCCGGAAAACACCTGCCCGCCGAAGGGCGGCGCAAACCATCGTGCCCGCACGAACCGAGACAGCTTGGTCGCGACTTCCTCCTTGGCCTCGTCGGCGACCATCCGGTCGATGGCCCCACCTTTGCGGCGCAGGACCATCCACGCAATCGGGATCGCCCAGAATTTGGAAAATCGCGACAACGGGCGCGCATCGGGGTCGAGCAGAATTTCGACATCAGCCTTTTCCAGCCAGAGGTCAGTGAGCGGCGCAAGCGACTGGCCAGTGACGATGGCTTGCGCAAGGAAAACGCCGTTAATCCCGCCGGCGCTGGAACCGGCAATGATGTCGGTGAAAACCCGTAATTTGGTACCCGCTACTTCTTCGATTTTTGCAATGAGGTCGCGATAGACAATCTCGCTTCCGCCTGCGGTTTCGCTGTCATCATGATAGGCCCTGCTGGCGCGGATGAGGTGCCAGATCTCGCGGGTAACGCCGTGCATGTAAATCGCAAGGCTGACCCCGCCATAGCAGATTAAAGCCAGCCTGAGTTCTTTCTCCCGCATGTTGTTGATGTGGCACCCCTATCGGACGCGCGCAAGCATGGAAGCATCTGTATTGACGCTTGAGTTCCTGATATGTTCTGTTATTGAAAACTATGGCAAAGGCAAAACGCAGATATGTGTGTCAGGCGTGCGGGTCGGAGGCGAACCGGTGGCAAGGGCAGTGCGATGATTGCGGGGAGTGGAATACGCTCGCCGAGGAGGCCAGCGCGACCGTTTTCGAGATGAAGCATCATCTGCGCTCGGGCGGGCGTTCGGTTGAGTTGTCTGGTCTGAATAGTGATGTTAAATTGCCCGATCGGGCATCGACAGGTATCGCCGAATTCGACCGTGCGTTGGGTGGCGGGCTCGTGCCGGGGTCGGCGACGTTGCTGGGTGGCGATCCTGGAATCGGGAAGTCGACCTTGCTGTTGCAGGCGGCGGCTAATCTAGCGCGGCGAGGGCTTTCGGTGGCCTATATCTCAGGCGAAGAAGCGGTCGATCAGGTACGATTGCGCGCGCGGCGGCTGGGATTGGGCGATGCGCCGGTTCAACTGGCAGCGGCGACTTCGGTGCGCGACATATTGACCACATTGAGCAGCAGCGCGCCGCCAGCGTTGCTTGTTATCGATTCGATTCAGACGATGCACAGCGATCTCATCGAAGGCGCGCCGGGAACCGTCAGCCAGGTACGCGCGTCGGCGCAGGAACTCATCCGTTATGCCAAGGAACGCGGCACCGCGCTGATGCTGGTCGGGCATGTGACCAAGGATGGCACCATCGCCGGGCCGCGTGTGCTTGAACATATGGTTGACACCGTGCTGTCGTTCGAGGGCGAGCGCAGCCATCAGTACCGTATCTTGCGTGCGTCGAAAAACCGCTTTGGCGGCACCGACGAGATTGGCGTGTTCGCAATGCAGGAGGAGGGGTTGACCGAGGTCGGCAATCCTAGCGCGTTGTTCCTTACCGACCGCGCCGAGCAGGTGACCGGGGCGACGGTGTTTCCGGCGCTGGAGGGCACAAGGCCGGTGCTGGTCGAAATTCAGGCGCTGGTTGTCAGGCTGTCGAGCGGTGCGACACCGCGCCGTGCCGTAGTCGGCTGGGACAGCGGGCGGCTGGCGATGATATTAGCGGTGCTGGAGGCGCGTTGTGGGCTGTCGTTCTCGACCGCAGAGGTCTATCTCAACATTGCGGGCGGTTATCGCATTTCGGATCCGGCTGCCGATTTGGCAGTTGCAGCAGCCCTTGTATCGGCCTTGGCCGAGCGACCATTGCCATCGGACGTCGTGCTGTTCGGGGAGGTTGCACTGTCGGGCGAAATCCGTCCCGTCGCGCATGGCGGCTTGCGGTTGAAGGAATCGGCTAAGCTCGGCTTCAGCCGAGCGCTGGTCCCGTCATCGGTCAAGGGGCAGGCGGGCATATCCACGCAAGAGTTTCGCACGCTTGCCAATCTCGTTGACCATATGCTGGGGCGAAGCTAGCTAGCGGCTCATGACCGCGCTCGATATTATTGTACTTTTCCTGCTCGGCGGCGGTGCCGTGTTCGGCTTTATGCGCGGATTTGTGCAGGAGGCGCTTTCGCTGGTCGCGTGGCTGATGATTATCGTCGCCATCCGCATTTTCCACGGCCCGACTACGGCAGCTTTGAGCGAAGCGGTTGGCACCGAAAGCGGCGCGGCGGTGCTGGCGTTCCTCGCCATTGTCATCGTGATTTTCGCATTGGGCAAATGGTTGTCGACATCGATTGGCAAAAAATCGCGTAAATCCGTGCTCGGCCCTATCGACCGCGTTCTCGGCTTTGGTTTCGGAATGCTCAAGGGCCTGATTTTTGCGACGCTTATCTTCCTGCTCTTGGTGATGGGTTATGAAACATTGTTCGGGGTAAAGGAGCCCCGCCCCGAATGGATGACCAAGTCACGCACCTATCCGCTGCTCAACGCCAGTGGTGATGCCATGTCCGAATTCGTTCGTGAACGGCGGGCGGCGGCCGAGGAAGATACGCCATGAACGATTCCGCGCTCTATAACCGCGACATATTGAGGCTTGCATCCTCGCTGGTTGCGAGTGACCGGTTGGAAAATCCCGACGGCAGCGCCGAATCGCGGTCGCCTATTTGCGGCAGCCGGATACAGGTCGATGTCGCACTTGCCCTCGACGGGACCATCGCGGCAATAGCTTTGCGCGCGAATGCCTGTGCATTGGGCCAAGCGTCGGCGGCAATTTTGCGCGCGAATGCGGTTGGAACCTACCTCGATGCGATCGCTGCGTTGCGTGCCGGCGTCGCCGCGGGCCTCACCGGCAAAGCGGCCATGCCCGACGATTGGCCCGAACTCGCACTGCTCGCACCGGCAAAGGAATACCCGTCACGGCATGCAGCGATCCTGCTCCCCTACGACGCGCTGCTTGCCGCCGCACAAGACATGAAACTGGCAAGCTGATGGAAGAAGCATCCCATAATCTTGTTGCCGATGTCATGCTTGGCGGCGTGGTATTGCTGGGCGCTGCGTTGATTGCTGTTTTGATTTTCCGACGGTTGGGTTTG
>JANLSY010000375.1:0-3846 GCA_031362665.1 Sphingomonadales bacterium | reverse complement strand
ATAAGGGGGGGGCACTGGTGTCAGCGGATCCGCCGCTGTAGCATTGTGCGTTCCAATGGCTGCCGCCGCTTCATCGTCGAACAGGTCATTAAGATTGTCGCCGGATTGCACATTGCCCGTCCATGTCATCACCGTGACCGTGGTTCCTGCAGGCGATGTCAGCGTAATCCGAAGGTCACTTCGATAGGTATGGCTGGCAAAGACCCCGATGTTAACGTCACCAACGATATAGGCGGTTGGCACGGCAAAGGTTCGGGTTATTTGGCCTGCCGTGCCGCAGTTATTGTCCGTGATCGCGCCGGTTGTGGTGTTGCTATATTGATTAATCGTTTGGGCCGACACTGCCGACGGACGCATGAATATAGTCAGCAGCAACAGACAAGCTGCAATCACGAACCTGCGTGCCGTGGGACGCCCGGCCCCCGAAGATGCAAAAGGTTGCATATGACCGTAAAGATAGCGGCAAAATGTTAAATTTGTTTAACTCAAAATTTCGAATAATAATCAATTTAGTCAATAGGATGGTTAGTATTTACACATTTGTTGCGACAGTGTGTGCGTTCAAGGTCGCCAGCTACTCGGGGAAGTGCCGAAGGCAAATGTCCGAAACTAGTTGATCTTCAATTAACCACACTTCAATTCTTTAGGATTACGGCTGGCGCAAGAACCCGGTTTGCAATGAGCGAGGAACAATGATCCAGCCACGCCGTGCTTTTGCGCGATTGACAGCTTTGTTGATGGTGCTGGTCGGTGCAATATCGGCGCCGCTTGCACATGCGCAAGTTGCAACAACCTGCCAGGGACGGCCGATAACGCCGCTCAATTTGCAAGCACCGACACTGGTTTCCGGCACGGCGCTCAGCGTTGGCGCAGTCTATCGCTATGCCAATGCAGCAACCGGTATCGACGTTCGCGTCCGTATCGATGCGCTCAACAATGGCGCGACGCTTGGTACAATCGATAATGACGCCAGCCTGTCTGGGAATTTTCAGCCCGAACTTGCCGGGTCGGATGCGCGGAGCGTCGACTTTACGTTCACATTTGTCGTTGCTGGCACGACAACACCCTTCGCCTTCGACGTCGTGGCATCTGCAATCGATGTGGACGGCGATAGCGGCTCGATCCGCGAATATGCGGAGTTTTCCACGACCCAGCAGGTCAGCTACATTCTGGACAACCCGACGCGTTTGGCGGTGAACGCGTCAGGTCCCTCGTCTGGAACGCGCCGCCGTTTTGAATCTGCGACAAATTTTACGGCGCCGGGGATTGATGAAACCGAAAGCCAAAATATTGTATCGGCTGCTTACACCAACACTAGCTCGTTTGGCTATCGCATCGGAACGTTGGGCACGGGCAACACCGTTCGCCTGACGTCGCTCGATTTCGCTTGCCCAACCGCTGTTTTCGTTTCCCCCACCACCGGAGGCAACCCGCCACAAGATTTTAGCGATGCTCCAGGATCTTATGGCAATCCGGTCCATGACATCGTAACCGGTTACCGCATCGGCACCGTCAACACCGCAGAAACAGCGCCTTACGCCAACGCCAATGCCACCGGCGATGTCGGCGATGATGGCTATGGCGCAGCTATATACCGCCGGACTTTCGTTACAACTGCGACGGTCACCGTCGCCGGTGCAAATGGCCGTTTGCAGGGCTGGGTTGACTGGAATGGCGATGGCGATTTTGCTGACACCGGTGAACAGATAGCCACCAATGTTGCGGACAATGGAACCGGCGACACCAATCCGGCAACTGGGACGATTGGGATTTCGATTATAACGCCCGCGACCGCGACGCTGACGCAGACATTTGCGCGGTTCAGGTGGTCGACGACGCTAAACGCACCACCGTCAACGCTGATATTATCGAATGGCGAGGTTGAAGATTATGCTTTCACCAGCTTGGGAGTGGCGACGCTGACGACGGTTAAATCCTCGGCGGTCTATACGCCTGCGGGCACCATTCCGTTTTCGCTCCCGGGCAATGATATGCTGTATACAATCTCAGTCGCGAACACCGGGTCGGCATCCACGGACGCTAACTCTGTTGTTGTATTGGATTCATTGCCAAGCACATTGGCGTTCTACAATGGCGATATTGATGACAGCGGTCCATTGACGGGCGCGGTCAGTTTCACCCAAACGGGCACCGGACTTGTTTTTACGGCGGCCACCGACCTGCGCTATTCAAACCTTGCTGCACCGCCCACGAGCTTCGCCGCGTGCGCGTACACGCCCGCCGCGGGCTATGACCCTGCAGTACGCCATATCTGCTTCAATCCTAAGGGGGCGATGCTTTCGGGCGGATCGCCGACGCCGCAGTTCAACGTGCAGTTCCGCACCCGGATAAACTGACAACGGGATTAATTTACCGTTGCGTCGAACGCCATCGCAAAGGTCGCATTTGCGGCGAGCGACGCAGTCACGCCGGTAATCGTCGATCCGGTCACCGAAACGCCGAACGGATCGTTTTCATCCGCGCCTGTTGCATTGTCGTCTTCCACGGTGGCTGCCGAAGCGCAGTTGGTGCCCGAGCGCATACTACCCGCGACATACGTCACGAATGATGGAAGTGTATCGGTTGCGATGACGGACGTGCTGGTTCCTGGCCCGGTGTTTGTTACCAATATGCAATAGCGCACCGTCGAAGCGGGCACCGCTTTTGGGTTGGTTACGCTTACCCCGTCGGCCGTGATGCTGCTCGTCTTGGTAACGCTTAGTCTGGTATCGCGGCTGTTGGTATAGGTGCAGATGATATTGGTCTCGCCCGCCGCAATGGTCAGGCCGTTGGCGAGGTTGCTATCCGCTGCGCCGCTGCACGCAAGTGCTGCTGAGTACGCTCCGGCATTAGTGCCAGCCAATGTCTCAGCTAGTGTCAATGTCTCACCGATCACTGCGATGGTCGGCGTCGCATCGCTGTCGAGTTCGCTTGCTGCACCAGCGTCTGAATTCAACGTATCGATAACCGTTGCTGATCTTGATATCGTGATCGTCGCGTCGTCGCCAACGATTGCATTGGTCCATTGCTTGCGCAGCGTCACGCGGGAATCATTGTCCGAAATTGTATATGTCGACGATGTTTGCGCGGTTGTACCGCAGGTTACGGTATGGCCCAGCGTGTGATTGCCACCTGCGCCGACTGAGAAAGCAATCGTTTCGCTGGATTCCACTGCACTATCGTCAGTGATGCTAATGCCAACCGGGATCGCGCTATTGTTATAGGTTCCGGCCGGAATACTTACCGTAAAGCTCGCGGTCCCGCTCGGCGTCGTATAGTCGCTACCCAACGTAGCCGTGCCACCGGTGACAGTGATTGTGACGGAAAATGGAGTCGTGACCAGTCCGGTGATCAATATGCTCGGCACATTTGCGCTGGGCACCGATTCAACTCCCGTTCCCGTCGCACCGGAAAGCTGGATAAACGGCCTCAGCGACAGCTGGATACCGTCGAGAAAGTTACCGAACGAACCTGAATCAAGCGTGTTGAATTGCACGCGCTGCAAACCCGATGCACCGGTATAGGTTGTGCTGCCGGTGTTTACATTCCAGATCTGGTTGGCTGTCGTGGATGCTTGAATCGCCAATGTTTGCAATACCGTCCCACCGCTATTTGCGACCTGGAACCGCGCAGTCTGGGTTGCAAGCGCCGCGGGTCCGCCGATGAGCCGGGGCAACCGGGCGATGCCACCCCACGCGGGGACGATGCCCAGCATCACCTCGGGCAGGCCGAGGCGCGTCGCCGGTTCGTCGACCGCCACGCGGTAGCGGCAGGCCAGCGCCAGCTCGAGGCCGCCGCCGAGGCAGAACCCCTTGATCAGCGCGAGCGTCGGAAACGGGACCTTCG
>JANLSY010000359.1:0-3654 GCA_031362665.1 Sphingomonadales bacterium | reverse complement strand
CAGCACGTCGCTTCAACCTTTATTCGGGAGTAATGCCATAATCGGTCAGCTTTTTTCGCAATGTGTTCCTGTTTATGCCCAGCAGTGCAGCCGCCTTTAACTGGTTACCCTTCACTTGCCGCATGACCCCCTGTAAGAGCGGTATTTCGAACTGCGCAAGTGCTTTGGGATATAGTCGCTCGCGCGAAGACCCACGCAGCTTGTGGTCGCGCAGAAATTGCGCAACGGCCGCATCGAAACTTGCTCCCTGCAGCGGGGCATCGCTCTCGGGCGCATTTTCGACATTCTGGAGGACTGTGGTTTCTGTGATGACATCTTCGCGGCAAACAAGCGCCAGCCGGTAGATCAGATTCCGTAATTCGCGAATATTGCCCCGCCACGGCATCGTCATCAGTGCCGTAATCGCGCTATCATCGATTTTGCGGGTCGGCAGGCCTTCCTTGGCTGCCAGCACGAGGAAATGCTGCGCCAGCAGCCCAATGTCCTCGGTCCGGTCGCGTAGCGGCGGCATGTTAATAGGAACGACGTTGAGGCGGTAGAACAAGTCTTCCCGGAAACTGCCCTTCGCTATCATGTCTTCGAGATTCTGGTTGGTTGCGGCAATAATCCGGACATCGAGCCGAATACTGGCCTTCCCGCCAATCCTGCTGATAACACCGCTTTGCAGGGCCCGCAGGAGTCGGGTTTGCGCATGCTTCGGCATATCGCCAATTTCATCAAGAAATAGCGTCCCGCCCTGTGCCTGTTCGAAGCGACCAATCGCCTGCCCTACGGCTCCGGTGAACGAGCCTTTTTCATGCCCGAACAATTCGGCTTCGATCAGCTCGCTTGGGATTGCTGCCATATTGACTGCCACGAATGGCCCGGTTTTGCGATGCCCCAAGCTATGAATCGCCTCGGCGACCAGCTCCTTGCCCGTGCCGCTTTCGCCTGAAATCAACACCGATAAGTCATTGCGTAGCAAACGAGCCACCATCCGGTAGACGTCTTGCATCGCGGCACTGCGACCAATCATCGGCAGGTTCGCTTCGGCGAGCATGTCAGCCGGGACATCAGGAACCGAACGCCTTTTATCGATCCCCTGCTTTACAGCCAGAACCAGGTCATTGAGGTCGAACGGCTTTGGAAAATATTCGAAGGCATTTATTTCACTGGCGCGAACCGCAGTTTCCAGCGTGTTTTGCGCGGACATGATGATAACTGGCATGTCGGGCGTTAACGCCATCAATTCCTTGAGCGTTGAAAGGCCGTCGCTATCTTTCAGGACAACATCGGTCAGCATAAGGTCGAAATGTCCGTTTGCCAAAGCAACATCGCGTGCGGCCACCGTATCGCACAATTGTACATCGATATTCTCGGCGGCGAGCGCCGCACTCACCACCAACCCGATGGACGCATCATCCTCGACGATCAACACCTTGGACTCGGTCATGCGTCACCCCTTCTGCTGGCGACAGGCAGGAACAAGCGAAATACCGTGCGTTGCTTCTGGACATCACGCTCGAACATTATCCGGCTATTCATTTGCTGGACCAACTTGCGCACGATTGCGAGGCCTAGCCCCTGCCCGTCGCGCTTGGTTGTGACGAAAGGAGAGAACAGTTCATCCTCAATATGCTCCGGAACCCCCGGACCATTGTCCGAAATCGCGATTTCGACAGGCAGCTTGACGGTGCGCCGCTCGATGTCGGTTTCGCGCAGGGCTCCGCTCATGACAAATCGCGTCGAAATGCCGATTACGCCATCAAGTCTACCCTGCAATGCATCTACGGCGTTCTGCAGGAGGTTGATGAGTATCTGCACCATACCATCGGCATCTATCATTACTTCGGGCAATGACGGGTCATAATTGATCGATAATTCCGGCATGGCGCGATTTGCCGCACGTAGCGAACGAATTGCGCGCTCGATTAGCAAATGCACATTGGCAGGTGCAAGTTCGGGCGGTTCGGAGCGGCCGAGTTTCTGCATCTGGTCGAGCAGGCGTGCGATACGGTCGACTTCATTTACGATGAGTTCAGTAAGTGGCTGACTTTTCTCGTCCACCCGTCGCGCCAGCAATTGCGCCGCGCCCTTGATGCCTGCCAATGGGTTCTTTATCTCGTGCCCCAAAATCGACGGCGCACCCATCGCCTGCTGCTGCCCGCTGTCTTTATGTTCACCAATATGCTCGCGCCCGCCATGCCGCGGTGAAATGATCGCGATGCGCCAGTCCGGATCGCCTGGCAGAATGGAGATGTTGATATCGACCGTGATGCTGCCTTGCGCCGACTTAAGTTCCATGTCCTGCGCAGAAATATCGTTCTCTCTCGCAACAAGCGCGCCGTTCATACGGTCGCTTTCGAATACCAATACCGATGTAATCGGCTGCCCTTCCAGCTTGCGCTTACTACGTCCGAAAAATGCCTCGCTCGCATCGTTCGCGAAGGCAATGCTGTTATCGGGTGCGATAAGGATCACAGGCACCGGCACATTTGCCAAAATCTGGCTGCTATCGGGGCGGTGCCGCACTTCGGCCAAATCTCAAGCGGCCGAGCGGGTGAGGAAGGGCTCGTAAAAGCGGCTGAGTTCTTCGATAACGACATTAGGGTCATCAATGCGGTTGACGAAGTTACGAAACTCAGCCGATCCGGTCAGGCCCTTTGTATACCATCCAATATGCTTGCGCGCGACACGTGGGCCGACATCGCCACCATAAAGATCCAGCATCGCGAGGTAATGTTCGATAATGAGATGATATTGCGCCTCCAGACTCGGATCAGTTATCGTCTGCCCAGTTTGGAACCAATGCATCATCTGACCGAGCAACCATGGCTTGCCATAAGCGCCGCGTCCGACCATCACTCCATCCGCACCGCTCTGCTCAAGCGCCATCGCTGCGTCCTGTATCGTGCAGATGTCGCCGTTGACGATGACCGGGATCGACACCGCATCCTTAACCTTGCGAACAAACCCCCAGTCGGCCGAACCCTTATACATCTGGTTACGGGTGCGCCCGTGCACAGTCACCATTTTCGCGCCTAAATCCTCGGCAATATGCGCGAGTTCTGGCGCGTTAAGGCTGCCATGATCCCAGCCCATGCGCATCTTGACCGTCACCGGCACCGATACCGCTTTTACCGTGGAATCGATTAGCTTGGCGGCGAGCGGTAGATCGCGCATCAGAGCCGAGCCTGCATCGCCGTTGACGACTTTTTTTACCGGGCAGCCCATATTGATATCGATAATCGCGGCGCCGCGATCTTCATTGAGCTTTGCCGCCTCGCCCATTTCATAAGGCGTGCAACCCGCAAGCTGCATCGAAACCGGCTCCTCGATCAAGTCCCATTCGCATTTCTGCAAACTCTGCCGAGTTTCGCGGATCATCGCCTGGCTCGCGATCATTTCAGTGACGTTCAAGCCAGAACCGAAACGGCGAACAATCTTGCGGAACGGCATATCGGTGACGCCAGTCATTGGCGCCAAAATGACGGGACAGGCGATCTCGATAGGTCCGATGTTGATGGGTTTGAGCTGCATTTTGTAATATTGCCTAAAATTTAGGCAGGCCGTTACAAGCTTTCAGCTTGGCGTGCAACACCGCGATGGCTAAGGCGCGGCTATGGCGTCCCGTCCCCGCATCATTAGCCTTATCGTCGCCGCCGGTTTTGGCAG
>JANLSY010000281.1:0-2291 GCA_031362665.1 Sphingomonadales bacterium | reverse complement strand
CATAACAGGTCGCATCGGCGAGCGGTACGGCGGCAAAGCCGATCTGGCTCTTGCCCGTCCCGGTCACGGTTTTGTAGCTTATGCACTCATGGCTCAAATGCAGTTTCGCCAACTCGTCCATGCCATGCCCCTGACGACCCGCATCGAGCGCGAAGCTCATCACCATCGTATCATCATACGGTGTGATGACGACGCCGTGCCGCGCCAGTACTGACATATCATATTTGAGATTCTGGCCGATTTTCAGCACCACTGGGTCGGCAAGCAGCGGCTTCAGTTTTGCGATAGCATCGCCCATCGCAATCTGGACCGGCTTTTCAGCAAACATATCGGTGCCGCCGTGCGCGAGCGGCACATAGCAAGCCTCGCCGGGTGCGACCGCCAGTGAAAATCCGACAAGATTCGCGCTTGCCGCCTGCAGACTGTCGGTTTCGGTGTCGAATCCAAGCAAGCCGGTTTCGTACCCGCGCGAAATCCAGTGGTCGAGCCGCGCCAGATCGGTCACGCATTCGTAGCTTTTGGTGTCGATCGGCGGCATTGGGGCTGGCGTAGCCGCATTGCCAGCGACGGGCGCACTAGCGGCACCATCGCCCTTGTTCGTGGCCTTCGGGTTACCTGCAATCGCCTTATTTGCAGAGGCAGTGTTGGCGACCTGACCGATACGTTTCAGCAGCGAGTTAAAGCCGTGATGCTGCAGGAACGCTGCCAGCGGCTCCTCCGGAATCGCACCGAGCTTCATGTCCTCAATCGGGATTGGCAGCGGGCAATCTTCCTTGAGCGTCACCAAAACTTTGGACAGCCGCGCCTTGTCGGCAAATTCGATAAGGTTATCGCGCATCTTCGACGGCTTCATGTCCGGCGCGGCGGCAAGCACGGATTCGAGATCGCCAAATTCCTGTATCAACTTGGTCGCAGTCTTTGGGCCGACACCGGGAACCCCGGGCACATTGTCCACGCTATCGCCCATCAAAGCCAGCACATCGCCTACCTTTTCAGGACCCACTCCGAATTTTTCGAATACTTCCTCGGCGCGAATTCGTTCGTTCTTCATAGTGTCGAACATGTCCACGCAGGGCTCGACAAGCTGCATCAAATCCTTGTCGGACGAAACAATCGTGACATGCCACCCAGCCGCACACGCCGCCTTGGCATAGCTTGCAATCATGTCGTCGGCCTCGACATTATCCTCCTCGATCATCGGCAGAGAAAAGGCGCGGGTCGCATCGCGGATCATCGGGAATTGCGGGCGCAAGTCCTCGGGCGGCTCAGGCCGGTTGGCCTTGTAGAGGTCATAAATTTCGTTTCGGAACGACTGGCTAGACTTGTCGAGGACAACGGCCATGTGGGTCGGCCCGTCGGCTTGATGCAGATCATCTGCCAGCTTCCACAACATTGTCGTATAACCATAGACCGCTCCGACGGGCTCGCCGTGCTGGTTTGTCAGCGGCGGCAGGCGGTGATAGGCACGGAAAATATAAGCAGAACCGTCGACGAGGTAGAGATGCTTCTGTTCGGACATGCCATATTCGATAGCAGCGGCTTTCGCCCGCGACTATGGTGAAATTCGGCTAAGTCGGGTAACCGACTAGGTGGCATCTGGCCGGGACAAATGCAATTCGGCAGGCTTTCCTCCGTTGATCTTCACCAGCCTTGGTCTGCCTTCGGCAATATACTGCCAGCGAAAAAACCGGAAGGTCATGACTTGCGATATGGTCACCGCGCCCATGCGCTTGTGCGAAAGCAGCGACGGCAAGTTATAATCGGCAATCCAGCTCATCGACCAGTTTTTGTTGTGCGCATGAAGCCATTTGGCCGTACCAGCCCATAAAGCCGCGAATCCCCTGCCGAACCGGTGTTGGGGCTTAATCCAAAGACCTGCATCCCACGCAGCATGAGGCGGTACATGAAAACGGATCGGGATTGCATCTTCCTCGAACGGTCCGTGGCCGATCCAGGTGATGCCCACCAAATCATTTTTGCGATTATAGGCCGCAAGGCATACCATTTTCTGCGCAAACCGAAGGCGCTGGACCTCAGGAGGAATATCGATAACATGATTGCGTAATATGTCCGGTGTAATTGGTTCCACCCGGAACCCTTTTGGCATATCCGGCATACCTGAAACCGGGACAGCCACTAGTGTCAACCGGCTATAGCCAAGCATCCCCGCTTTTGCCGCCAACCGCGCAGCGGCATAGGAAATGATCCCCGCGACTCCCAATAATTTCAGGCTGGTAATATCCGGCAAGGTCGGCTCCATTTCTAAGCGCCGTTCGTATTAGCAGCATTTT
>JANLSY010000247.1:0-4734 GCA_031362665.1 Sphingomonadales bacterium | reverse complement strand
TGTCTGCCTGACGCACTTCATTATAGCGGCCCAAAGCCTCGCTGATGTCGCGCGCATATTTCTCCATGCGATACCAGCTAGCGGTGTAGCTGAGCATCGCGATTTGCAGAATCGAAGTGTTCGTCGTGCGTATTTTTTCGAAGGTCAGGCTCTGCAGGTCAGCAGGCAGGCGGCTGCGAATTGCAGTAATTTCGCGCACCGCGTCGTTGAAATATTGATCGGGATCTTCGCCCGCCCAGTCGAATTCTATGCGGATGACGGCGTTACCGTCGCTGCTGGTCGATGCGACATTCTGGACGTCCTCCAGGCCTTGTGCCAGCTCCTCGATAGGCTTGGTGATGGTCTGTTCGATCTCGGCGGCATCGGCGCCCGGTTGCGAAGCCACAATCGACACTACCGGCATCGAAAAATGCGGATCGACCGCTCGTGGCACATTCTGGAACGCCGAAAACCCGAGCGCACAGAGCAGTGCGAACAGAACTAGCGTTAGCTGCCACCTGCGGATTGCGACCTCGGCTATGTGCATGATTTAACTTGCTGCTTTAATCGCGCGAACCTTCGATCCGGTGCGCAATTTTTCAAGGCCGGACGTCACGATGATATCACCGGGCTTCAGACCGCCGGAAACAATCACAAATTCGTCGGTCACCCGTTCGATGGCGACATTGCGTGTTTCAACACGGCTTTTGGCATCGACTACATATACCAGCCCCTCACCTGTCCGCACGCCAAACAGCGCGCTTGCCGGAATTTGTAGAGTGCTGCCGCTATCGACGGCGGGTAGCCTTATTGTGGCAGTCCCGATCTGGCCCGAGCGCAATTGCGGGCGGTTTGCCAAGCGGAACTGCACGGAAAATGCGCCGGTCGCCTCATTCGCGCGACCGTCTATCTCGGAAATCGTCGCTGTAATCGGCGAACCATCTAGCGATTCTATCGATATGTCGGCAGCCATGCCCACGCGCAATTTCGATGCGTCGCGGTCGACAATCGGCACGCGAAAGACAAAGCCTTCGTCCCCTTCGCCCAATATCAAAGCGGGAGTGCCCGCGGCGATAATCTGGCCGGGTTGCACATTGCGGGTCAGCACGACTCCGCTGGAAGGCGCGTAAAGCTGGGCGGTGCCGCTGGCGAAACCGGCTTGCCGGACACGGGCCTCGGCAGATGTCACGGCGGCTTCGGCGGCTTCATATCGAGCTTTGGTGACCCAGCCATCGGCATAAAGCGAGCGCATCCGGTCGAATTCGGCGCGCGCGCGATTGCGTTCGGCGGTCGCAACGCTGACGTCAGCGCCAACTGATGTAGTATCAAGCGCTGCGAGCAACGCGCCACGCTTCACATAGTCGCCTTCCTCAAAGCGGACCGTCGCAACTTTGCCCGCCGTCGTAAAACCCAAAGGCGTTTCGCGACGATAGCGCACCGTGCCGACAGCGTTGATCGTGCGTTGCAGATTTTCCTGCTGGGCCGTCACCACCCGAACAGGATGGATTTCATCGGCAGCGGTCTTGGTGACTGCCTTTTCGTCACCACAAGCGGCCAGCAGCGCAAGTGGCAGAAATCCAACTAACAATCTGGTAGATTTAGGCAATTTTTGCCCTCCCCTGCATCGCTCTCTTTGTAGTGATAGGCGAAAGCCCGGCAGGATGAAATAGCATCCTGATATGCAACCTAATTTTTCGTGGCGCGTGACTAATTAACCACCAACCAAAAGTGGCGGAGCAGCCAGTCCACTTTGTTTAGGCGTGCCTGCTATCAGGTCGATTTCGGCCTGCATCACCCTAACCCGGTTCTTCCAGCGCAGATGCGTTCCGTCGGAAAAAATCCCCAATCCCGTTTTTCGACCATAGCGTTCAGCAAAGCGAAGCGCGGCTGTGGGGTCGTATCCGGCATTGGCCATCAGCCACACCGATAGCCGATCGGCTTCGATTTCTGTAGCCAGTACCGCCTTCATTCCCGGCTTTGCTTTCAGCCTTTCCCGATGCCCCAGAAGATTGTGCGAAAGCTCGTGCGCGACCGCCGCAGCCAACTCACCATCATCGGGTGTAAAAAGCATAAGGGCTGTCGTCACCCGGACTTGATTACCATCCGCCCCGGCATCAAGCTTGTTGCGCGTATCGACCCAGAAATCGGAAGCGCAGACCAATGGCGGTGCGAGTATCGCGGTTTTGGGCGAGGTTCCCCGCAAAAGTCGAAGCTGCACGGCGCCGCTTTCCGCAAGCGATTGCGCCAATTTATCTTTGGCATCAACAATCCGTTCATAAGTTGGCCCTTGCTCCGCCCGGTCGGGCAAATCTAGGCTGTCGTCGCCAATTGCCTGAACGCCGTCGCCGACTTTGATGCCTGCTGCGTCCGCAGGTCCGCCCTTAACCAAGGCGGCAACCGCGATCGGCTCCGGAAACGCAAATGCAGCAAAGGCCGTTTTAGTGTCGGGATATTGTGCAACATCGTGCAGAACCATTGCCGGGTTACGCGCCTTGCGTTCGCAAAATGAAGCGTTGGCCGAAGCCAGCCGGTATCCGGTGGTGGCAAGACGCAAATCCTGCTCGACCAAGGCGCGATAGGCCGCGATGTCGGGCGCGCTGGCGGCGGCCAGTAACAGGCCGAACAGCAGTGTCAACAAACCGCAGCCCTTGCTAGACGGTCGTTGATTGCAACACCGATGCCGGTGGCCGGTATCGGCGCGACCGCGATCGCATTACGGTCGCTGGCATCAGCCCTATGCATCGCGTCAAACAGCCGCGCCGCGGCCTGTGCTAGATCGGACGAGGCTGACAAATTGTCATTGCCGTTCAACGCACCAAAGCCGATTAGCCATTCGCCAGGTTGGGCGCGTTCAGCGTTCAATCGCAGGGGCTTAGCAGGCGAATAATGACTGGCAAGCTGCCCCGGTGCTTCGATACTTTCGCCTGCAACAGCGATTGGCGGAGAACCTGCAACTGCGGTAATTTCTTCGAGCATAACGGGGCCGGGGCGTAATATCTGCCAACCGTTTTCACGGATGGCGATGATAGTTGATTCAAGTCCTGCGGTGCATGCTCCCCCATCGAGAATGAGTGGCACCGTGCTACCGAGACTTGCATGCACATGCTCCGCACGGGTCGGGCTAATCCCGCCGCTTTTGTTAGCCGAGGGTGCGGCAAGGTTTAGTCCGCTTTTCACCAGCACCGCCTGCATCACAGAGTGGGCTGGACAGCGGATCGCGATGGTCGGTAGTCCTGCCGTGACCGCTCTCGTCACCGGGGCATCATCGCGCAGCGGCAGCACCAAAGTCATCGGCCCAGGCCAGAACATCTCAGCCAATCGTTCCGCCAGCGCATCGAAAACTGCCAGCTTCTCCGCCGCCGCTTTGTCCGGCACATGAACAATCAGCGGGTTGAAGTCGGGGCGCCCCTTGGCAAGGTAAATTTTAGCGACGGCATCGGCGTTGCTGGCATCAGCGGCAAGGCCGTAAACCGTCTCGGTTGGAATCGCGACGATCTCACCACCGTGCAGCAAGTCGGCGGCGGCGGTGATAGCTGCGTCATCGGCGGGGAGCACCCAGCCTTCACCTAACGTATTTGAGCCAAACATCATTCGTGGCTATAGGCGGTTGCCGACCCACTTTCACAGGATTTTTTGCATCTCATGGCATTCACCGCACCCGTCGCCGAGCAACTGTTCGTATTGAAGCATATCACCGGCATCGACGCGCTCGCAGGGCATAACCGTTTCGCCGACGCCACACCTGATATGGTGCAGGCAATTGTCGAGGGTATTGGCGCGTTTGCCGCCGGACAGTTTGCGCCGCTTAACCGGATTGGTGATACCGTCGGCGCGCGGTTGGTGGATGGTAAAGTCGTCATGCCTGAGGGGTTTGTGCCTGCTTACAAGGCCTATGTGGCCAACGGCTGGGGTTCGATAAATGCGCCTGCCGATTTTGGCGGTCAAGGGCTGCCATTTTCGCTCGCAACCGTCGCGCTCGACTCGCTCGGTGCAGCAAACATGGCCTTTGCGCTCTGCCCAATCCTGTCGGTCGGCGCGATCGAGGCAATCAACCATCATGGCTCTGACGCGCAGAAGGCGGCTTTCCTGCCGAAGCTATCGACCGGCGAATGGACCGGCACGATGAACCTGACCGAGCCGCAGGCCGGGTCCGATGTCGGTGCGCTCAAATCGACCGCGACCCTGCGCGGCGATGGCACGTACCAGATACGCGGAACGAAGATTTACATTAGCTTCGGCGACCATGACATGGCGGAAAATATCGTGCATCTGGTGCTGGCCCGGACGCCTGATGCACCTGCCGGCACCAAAGGGATATCACTTTTCCTCGTTCCCAAACATCAGGTTGAAGCCGATGGCAGTCTAGGTAAAGCGAATGATATCAAGGTTGTATCGATCGAACATAAGATGGGAATTAATGCATCGCCGACATGCGTATTGGCCTTTGGCGAAGAGGGTGATTGCATTGGCGAGCTGATCGGTCCCGAATTCGGCGGGATGCGCGCGATGTTTACAATGATGAATAATGCCCGATTGAATGTCGGGCTGCAGGGCGTCCAGATTGCCGAAGGCGCGACGCAGAAGGCTATCTGGTTTGCTAGCGAGCGGGTTCAATCGGCGAAAGCTGGCGGCCCGTCGCGAGACCCGGTCGCGATTATCGAGCATCCCGATGTGCGGCGGATGCTGCTGCGGATGAAGGCGGGCACGCAGGCAATCCGCGCGCTGCTGTACTACGCCTCGGGCTTCGTCGACCGT
>JANLSY010000189.1:0-3035 GCA_031362665.1 Sphingomonadales bacterium | reverse complement strand
GCCTGCCGACTTTGGTGCGCGCGGTAATGCGCGAAGGGCATCCAGTCATCTGGTCGTGCGACCCGATGCACGGCAATGTTATCAAGTCGGCAAGCGGCTACAAGACACGACCCTTCGAGCGTATCCTCGCCGAAGTGCGTGGTTTCTTTGCGGTGCATCGCGCCGAAGGCAGCTTCGGCGGAGGCATCCACATCGAGATGACCGGGCAGAATGTGACTGAATGCACGGGCGGCGCAGTTGCTGTCACCGACGAAGCGCTGGCAGATCGCTATCACACGCATTGCGACCCGCGGTTGAACGCGGCGCAGTCGCTTGAACTCGCGTTCCTGCTGGCCGAAATGCTCAACCAAGAACTGACCGAGCGGGCACGGAAAGCGGCATGAACGGAACCGTCGTCCAGTCCACCGTCAAATCGGGAGTCGGCTTTGGCAGCGCGCTAGCTATGGTGATCAGCTATACCGCGCATAAATCTGTATTGTGGGCGATCATCCACGGCATATTCGGCTGGTTTTATGTCGTCTACTTCCTGCTAACGCGGTAACACCGCGTAAACGCATGTAGTGGTTGCATGGGTCGATGCGGCTTTGTTAAGAATGCACATGAAGCATTGGATTGTCCTGATGGCCGTGAGTGCCTTGGTCGCAGGCTGTTCGAGCAAAATCGAAACGCGCGTATCAAGCAGCGGGGTGCAGTCGCCCGCGGCTGAGGCCTATATGATTTCGACGGTGGCCGAAACATCGACCGAACTTCGCAACGCTTATAAGCTGGTCGCTGCATCGATGACTGACAGGGGTTTCATGCTAGCAAAAGAAGCGCCGCTGCATCTTGAAATCACGATCGATGCAAGGCCTGCAGCACTTGCTCTAGGTAGCAGGGACGGGCCAGATAGCTTGTCGCCGGCCAAAAAGAAAATGATGCTGCAAAGTTGCGAGGACCGTGAATACCGCTTGGGAATTACGTTGACCAAGGTAAGCGATGGTCGTGAAATCTATAGGGGTAGATCGGCAGAGTATCATTGCAAAGTGCCCGTGGTAGAGGCGTTACCGACGTTGGTGAACGCGGCGTTGGCCGATTTGGGACGTCCGCGCGGCAGTTATGTGTTGTCGCGCAACGGGCGCGACTAGGTCTCTCAGCCTTCGGGAGCCTCCGGCAGAGTGACGGCAAATGTCGCGCCAATACCTGAATTGTTTGCCGCAGATACCGAACCACCGTGTCGTTCGATCACGGCCCGAACGAAGGTCAGCCCCAAGCCAGTGCCAGTAACGCGGCTTCTATGCTCGCCACCACTGACAAAGCGGGTGAATAATTGCGGCAAGATATCGGCTCCGATCCCCCGGCCGTTGTCGGTAACGGTAACAATGATGTCGGTGGCTTGGCGTGCCACGACAATGGCAATCGTCTCATTGTCGGGGCTGAACTTGATGGCATTATCGATCAGGTTGCAAAAAGCGCGAAATAGCCGGTCAGGTTCGGCAATGACAAAGGCGCTGTTGCTGCTGTCGCCGAAAATGAATTTGATGCCGCGTTCGTTCGCTAACGGCCAGAGGCTATCTGCGACTTCGCGCACGAGATCGGCCAGCAAAACCTCTTCACCGACAAAATCGGTTTCGCCCATCCTTGCGATTTCGACAAAGTCCTGCGCGAGTTGCATAGTGCGTTGTGCATTACGCTTGATGCGCTTTTTGGCTGCGGCATCGATCTCGCCATCGAGTATCGCGATGATCGTCGATTGGGGCGCACGCATGTCATGCGAAAGCAGTTGAAGCACCTCTTCGCGTTCTGCCTCGGCACGGGCAAGGTCCGTGATGTCCGTAAGGTAATGGATATGCCCGCGTAAATCACCTAAATCGCTGCGGATTTCGGACCGGCGCATGACGAACGTCCGGTCGAATGGCGAATCGAACCGAACACATTCTTCGGCTTCAGGGTTTTGCAGATACCGGTCCACCTGCATCCGGTTTTCCGGTGTGACCAACGTATCGAGAGCATTTGATTGTGACAATCCGGCAATGTCGCGGCCTAAGCGCTCTTTAAGTAGGTCATTGGTGAGGGTAACTTTGCCTTCGGGGTCGGTTACGAACATCGGGTCGGGCAAGTCGGCGAGTGTGTCCGAAACGAACCGCCGCAGGTCACGCATATGATCAATGGAGCGAGCGAGCACTTCGCTCTGGCGACCCACCAAGTCGGTTGCACGGTTCGGCTGGATGGGGAGGGGGCTCACTTCGCCTTCTTGTTCAAGCGCACGCATTTCAGAACCCATAAAATCACTCATCGCCTGCAAACGCCGCCAGCCCCAGAGCGGGTAAATCAGCAACACCCCAAGCAATGCCGCACCGGGGGCAAGCCATATACCACTCCATAGCATTCCGGCACTGACCAATAGAATTGCGGCAAACGCGAGCAACGAAACGACCAATATGACCCGTGGTTTCCAGAACAGGAAACCCAGCATCAGCACCCAAAGTGGCAGCATCGAAAATGCGATGGTCCAGCCTTGCGACAATGGCGTTGTGAAGTCGTTGCGGCGAAGCGCGCCGAGCATGTTTGCCATGATCTCGACGCCCGATAGCAACCCTTCCTCGCCATTAGCGGTCGGAAAATTGTCGCCCATGCCCGTTGCGGTCGCTCCAATGATGACATCGCGCCCGCGCAGCATCTTTGCGGGCACCTCTCCACTCAAAAGATCGGCGTAGGATATTTCAGCAAAACTGGCGCGCTTTGCGAAGGGGATCAGCAAATCCCTCCCGCAAGCGTTTTTCCGGTAGGTAGCGGAGGCTACCGGACTACGTCCACGAAAGACCAGTTCCATTAGGTGTGGCCAGCGTGCAGTTCCGGCATCGGTGTTGAAACAGAGCGCGCCGCGGCGGACGATTCCGTCGGGATCGAAAGTGACATTGGCATGCCCTATTGCAGTGGCCGCCCCGTCAAAGTTGCTGGCTGGCATAATGGTGTCATATTGCCGACCTTCGTTTCCCGGCGTGTTGAAATGCAGTGGCACGAAAATCGGGGCGGGCCCTCGCTTCATAGCCTTAGCC
>JANLSY010000165.1:0-8642 GCA_031362665.1 Sphingomonadales bacterium | reverse complement strand
GTCGTATCGATAATCTGTTCGACCATCGACTTGCCCGGATGTTCCCCATCACCGCCGTCGGCCGTATGGTTTTTCGATGCAAGCGACTTTTTCAGCTCCTGCTGCTTGCGATGTTGCCCAAGTAAAAGAATAGCGCGGTCCCGGAATTCGATGTGTGAAACAGGACTTTGGAGGAAATCCGTTGCTCCGGCATCAAGAGCACTGATGCGACATTCTCTGTCTTGGCGAGCAGTAATAATAATCGCTGGAATATGAGCGCCGACGGTGCGTGCCCGGATTTCGCTAATGAAAGCAGCCCCGTTCATTTCCGGCATTCGGTAATCGACGATCAGCAGGTCCGCGGTTTCGGTTTCGAGCCATTTGAGTGCTTCCACCGCGCTGTGAAAACATTTAGCGGAAAACTCCGGACCCATCATCGCCACATACTGCGCATAGACGCGCAAATTGGTCGAACGGTCGTCAACAATTACAATGCGCGCCTGCATGTTCCTGCGATAGCCACAGAACCTCAAGGAATGGTTAAGAGGGCGTTTGTAAATCGCGCGATTCGAGACACTTGTTTTAGCAAAATGGTCGGGAAAAGAGGATTCGAACCTCCGGCCCCTGCCTCCCGAAGGCAGTGCTCTACCAGGCTGAGCTATTTCCCGACCGATGCCCGTCAGAAGGTCGCTGACCAGCGGGGCAGGCAGCGGCTATAGTCACCGGTATTTTGCCTTTCAAGCCTATTTTGGCGCGATGCGGCGGTTGCCAGAATCGGATGTACATCCTAGCGTTGCAGGATGGGAGATACGCCGCATTACGAAGAGCAATATTTGTCGCTGATGCGGCAGGTTTGGACCGAAGGTACCGTCCAGCGTGACCGGACAGGAGTGGGAACCAAAGCGCTTTTCGGCGCGCAGATGCGCTTTTCTCTGGCCGATGACGCCGTACCATTGCTAACCACAAAACGGGTGTTCTGGAAAACCGCTGCGCGCGAGATGCTGTGGTTCCTGACCGGTAACACCAACATCAGGCCGTTGTTGCAGCAAAAGGTGCGGATCTGGACCGACTGGCCTCTCGACCGTTATCGGCGCGAAACAGGCGATGACATTTCGCAGGAAGAATTCGAAGAACGAATTGTCGAAAGCACAGAATTTGCCGATCTATGGGGTGATTTAGGCCCGGTTTACGGCGCGCAATGGGTGAACTGGCCGCTTTATGTGCCGGTGGGCGAGGGGCTCTATCGTCGCTCCGAGAAAGGCATAGATCAGGTCAGTTTGCTCGTCGAATGCCTGAAGAATAATCCCGGATCTCGGCGCCATATCATCGAAGGTTGGAACGTCGCTGAACTGGACCGGATGGCGTTGCCGCCGTGTCATAAAACTTACCAGTTTCACGTTGCAGATGGTGTGCTGAGTTGCATATTATTCCAGCGTTCTTGTGATTTGGGTTTGGGTTTTGCCTTCAATGCATTTTCGGCGGCATTGTTGACGCGGATGCTGGCGGCTGTGTGCGGCTATCATGCGGGCGAACTTATCTGGCAGGGGAGCGATGTGCATCTTTACCTCAACCATGCAGATTTGGTTGAGGCGCAACTCGCGCGGAAGCCGTCTGGAGCGCCAAAATTGACGTTGCACAGGATTCCTGAGAGTATTTTTGACTTCACTATCGATGATTTCGAGGTGCTGGATTATGCGCCGCAGGCCCATATTTCGGCGCCTGTGGCAGTCTAATCGCCAATATAGGTCAGCTATATTGACCTAAAGCAATAGTTGAAATAATATAACAATCGCTAACAATAAAGTTCGTGAGTCGCAGGCGGCTCGGCTGAGTGAGGAGAGTAGGATGGCGCAGCGCCCCAAGGACAATCTTGCGCCACTGCATTTGCACGTGCCCGAGCCTAAGTTCCGCCCCGGCGACAAGGCCGATTTCAGTGATGTCGTTGTGCCAGTAGTTGATGCAATTACTCGACCGGACGAGCATATTGCGCCTGCAGATATTCATCCGTTGGCTTATGGACTAGTCCGTGTGTTGGATGATGACAGCCAAGCAAAGGGTAGCTGGAATCCAGCGCTAGATGCCGACCGACTCCGCCTGATGCTGCGCAAGATGCTCACCCTTCGCGCGTTCGACGACCGCATGTTTCGTGCGCAGCGGCAGGGCAAGACCAGTTTCTACATGAAATCGTTCGGCGAAGAGGCCACATCGGTCGCAACCGCGATGGCGCTGCACGGCGACGATATGTGCTTTCCCAGCTATCGTCAGCAGGGCGTACTCATCACTCGAAATTACCCAATGATAGAAATGATGAACCAGATCTACTCGAATCGCGGCGACAAGCTGAAAGGACGGCAATTGCCGATCATGTATTCGGCGAAGGAATATGGGTTTTTCAGCGTGTCTGGAAACCTTACGACGCAATATCCGCAGGCCGTAGGTTGGGCAATGGCGTCGGCATCTCGCGGCGATACGCGGATATCGGCGGTTTGGTGTGGCGACGGTTCAACGGCCGAAGGCGACTTCCACAGTGCATTGACTTTCGCCGCTGTCTATAATGCGCCAGTGATCTTTCAAGTTGTTAATAATCAATGGGCTATTTCATCTTTCTCAGGATTTGCTGGAAGTGAACGAACCACGTTTGCGGCGCGTGCGATAGGCTATGGCATTGCCGGTTTACGCGTTGACGGTAACGATGCACTGGCAGTTTACGCAGCGATGGAATGGGCGGCCAATCGCGCAAGAACCAACTGCGGGCCGACCTTGATTGAATATTTCACCTATCGCGGCGAGGGGCATTCGACGTCGGACGATCCCAGCGCATACCGGCCGGCGGAGGAATATGCCGCCTGGCCGCTAGGCGATCCGGTCGAACGGTTGAAGGCGCACCTGATTGCCATTGGCCAATGGAGCGACGAGCAGCATGCGGCGCTTTCAACGGAGCTAATGGACGAGGTGAAGGCAACTCAGAAAGACGCCGAAAAGAATGGCATTTTAGGCCACGGCCTGCACCATCCGTTCGAAACCATGTTCGAGGATGTTTTTGAGGAAATGCCTTGGCATCTGAAGGAGCAATGCGCGCAAATGCTGGAAGAACAGCATGACAAATTCGGTGACGAATGGAAGCCTAACTGATGGCTGACAGTCCCACCAAGACAATGAACATGATCGAGGCCATCAACAGCGCGATGGACGTCATGCTGGCGCGTGACCCCGATGTCGTAATCATGGGGGAAGATGTCGGCTATTTTGGCGGCGTTTTCCGCGCAACCGCCGGGCTGCAGAAAAAGCATGGCAAAACACGCGTGTTCGATACGCCGATCAGCGAATGTGGCATCATCGGTGTTGGAGTCGGCATGGCTGCCTATGGCTTGCGGCCCGTTCCTGAAATCCAGTTTGCCGATTATATCTATCCGGGCCTTGATCAATTGGTCAGCGAAGCAGCACGGATGCGTTATCGCTCGGCCAATGACTTTATCTGCCCGATGACGGTGCGCTCGCCATTCGGCGGCGGTATTTTCGGTGGCCAGACGCATAGCCAGTCCCCTGAAAGCCTGTTCACGCATATTTGCGGGATCAAAACGGTGATCCCGGCAACGCCTTACGACGCGAAAGGCCTGCTAATCGCCGCGATTGAGGATAATGATCCGGTCGTATTCTTCGAGCCCAAGCGTATCTATAACGGTCCATTCACCGGCTATTACGACCGCCCGGTCGAGCCTTGGTCGAAGCATCAGGGCAGCGCGGTACCGGAGGATTATTATCGCATCGAACTCGGCAAGGCCGCGACAGTGCGCGAAGGGCAGGCAGTGACCGTGCTGACCTATGGCACGATGGTGCATGTGGTGAACGCGGTGGTCGAAGACCTCGGGATCGACGCGGAGATTATCGATTTGCGGACATTGCTCCCGCTCGATATTGAAGCCATTGAGGCGTCGGTGAAGAAAACCGGTCGCTGTATGGTGGTGCATGAAGCCACACGTACGAGCGGCTTTGGTGCCGAACTTGCGGCGCAGGTTCAGGAGCGATGCTTCTATCATCTTGAAGCGCCTGTTGAGCGAGTCACCGGTTTTGACACGCCGTATCCACACAGCCTTGAATGGGCCTATTTCCCCGGACCGGTGCGCCTCGCCCGCGCGTTCGACAAGATTATGAAGGATTAAGCTGATGGCAAAATTTACATTCAATTTGCCTGATATCGGCGAAGGTATTGCAGAAGCCGAAATCGTCGCGTGGCACGTCCAGGTTGGAGATATGATTTCCGAAGATCAACCGATTGCCGACATGATGACCGACAAGGCAACGGTCGAAATGGAAAGCCCGGTTTCGGGCGTCGTTACCAAGGTTGCCGGTGAGGCAGGCGATGTCATTGCTATCGGCTCTATGCTGGTGGAGATCGAAACCGCGAGTGACGTCACTGACGTCAGTCACGATACGCCCGCTATATCCGAAGCGCCCGTCTTTGCTGCAACGGTCGCGGACGAATTACCACAAGCGCCCGAACCGATCGTCGCGGCTGAAGTTATCAAGGTTGAAGTAGAGAAACCAAACGAAAGTCCTGCACCTCAGTCGCACACGACTATCACGGCTTCACCTGCGGTGCGGGCGCGGGCCAAGGATCTGGGAGTGGATTTGACTGACGTCAAGACGGCAGGCGGGCATGTTCGGCATGCGGATCTTGATGCCTTTTTGAGTTATGGTTCAAGCCAGGGCTACCGCGCGTCGGCTTCTGCAAAACGCGAAGACGAAGCGATAAAGATTATGGGAATGCGCCGTCGGATTGCCGACAATATGGCAGCATCGAAACGTAATATTCCGCATTTTACGTATGTCGATGAAATTGACGTCACGCAAATCGAGGCGATGCGTGCCGACTTGAATGCAAATCGCGGTTCGAAGCCCAAACTGACACTTCTGCCGATGCTGATCGTCGCGATTTGCAAGTCCATTCCGCAGTTTCCGATGCTCAATGCGCGTTTTGACGACGAAGCGGGTGTGGTAACGCGTTACGGCGCAATCCATCTCGGTATGGCGACACAGACCGACGCGGGGCTGATGGTCCCTGTCATCCGCGACGCGCAAGATCGAAATATCTGGCAATTGGCGATGGAAATCAGCCGTTTGGCCGATGCTGCCCGTAACGGTACGGCGAAAAGCGAGGAATTGTCGGGCTCTACACTTACAGTGACGTCCTTGGGGCCATTGGGAGGGATTGCCACCACACCGGTGATAAACCGCCCTGAAGTGGCGATAATCGGCCCCAACAAGATCGTCGAGCGTCCTATGTTTATCGGCGATTCAATCGAGGCTCGCAAATTGATGAACCTTTCGATCAGTTGCGATCATCGTGTTGTCGATGGCTGGGACGCGGCAAGCTATGTGCAGGCGCTCAAAAAACTGATTGAAACACCGGTTCTGCTGTTTGCAGACTAGAACTTAAAGCCCGCCAAACTCGTCTGGTCAAACTTCAGCTTGAAGGTCACAAAAGGACCCGAACGGGTATAGCGCGCTTCCTCGAAGTCACGGTCTTCGAACCCGACGACGTTGTAACCCAATGAGATATTGGCGTTCTTGAACGGTGATACAGTCAGCACGGGGCCGCCCGAATAAGCGATATTCTTGCCATTGGTCCCAATCCGCACAGTTCCAGCGGCACCAATGTCGGCGACGTCGGACAAGTCGAACTTAAAATCGCCGCCGATGACGTTGCTCCAGCCTTTGACGTCATCGCGGCCAAAGCGGTCTGTGGCGTAGCGCGTGCCCCAGAACAGGGCATATTCACCGCGCTCGATGAAATTACCTTCATCCTCGTCAATCGGCGTATAGTTGACCGACAGGCTGTTGATCACACGGCGCGATTTGGCGTCGCCGTCGATTTCGAGTACTGCGCCGCCTATCGGGCCTGGCAGGCCGGCAACGGCGTTGCGCACGGCGTCATAGCGGAACTCGGTTTTGTTGAGGAACGACCACTGGCTGTCGACAGGACGATGCGCCCAGCTGATTTCGGCCTGTGCCGTTGTCGTCGTCGCACCGCCCTCTTCCTTGGCGCGGAACCAGCTCAGCAGTCCGCCTACGGCACGTCCTTCGCCAATCTGGCGCAACATAGCGGTAGTGACGCCATAGCGGTCTGTGGTTTCTCCAGCGCGATATTCGGCGCGGCCTGTCCAGCTCCAGCGATCGCCGTGGAAGGTCGCTCCAGCGGTAATAGCCATAAAGTCCTCGGTAAGGCTGCCATCGCTGCCCAGAAACCCGCCTGAAGCCACTGGCTGGTCAGGGTTGACCACATCGGCGCGGTCGAAGCCGCCAATAGTCTCGTTGCCGTCAAGCGTGAAATCGATCGACCATTTTTCGCTAATCTTGAACGATTGCGCGAGGCCGTAAGCGGCAAAGGTACGCGGACCGAATTCGGTGATATCCTGACGATTGATGCTGCTGAGCAAACGGCCGCCCGACCAAGGCGCTATATCGAAGCCGATGCGTGCGGTGCGCGCGTCGATATTCTCGCCCTTGGCGATTTCGTACCCGGCGATCAGCGCGATGTCTTTCTTAACCTGGAAGCGCGCAGCGATGTTGTGGCGGGCAGGGAAGTCGACGCTTTCATCCTGGTCGCCCAACGCAAACTCAGTCTGCGCCGACAATTCGAGCTTGTTGTTAAAGAAGCGCTGTGATGCGCCCAGCTTGGCGAGCGTTGACATATTGTTCGTGCCGTCTGCAAGCTTGTCGTTGGCGTGCGTCAGGCCAGCGCGCAGCGTGGTATCGCCGTCGGTATATTCGAGTTCGCTGATGGCGGCGCGGCGGCGCGCGTCTTGCCCAAAGAATTCTTCCTGATAGGCGATGAGCGATGCGGACAGCTTGTCGGTGATGCGTACCCGGCCATCGACGCCGAACTTGCGCGTGCCTACATTGCCGCGGTTGGTCTGGCCGACGCCAAAGCCTGCCTGCTGTTCGCGGACATAGGCAAGTACATCGAACTTCTCGTCGTGATGCTCGGCCTCGACCAGCCACGCGGTCGCGCCGCCTGCGCTTGGTGTACCGCTGGTGCGTTTCGCCTGACCGGTGGAGCCCGCGAATTCCGCACGGATCTCGGTGCCCGTGCCGGGACGGTAGACAATGTCTGCGCCGAGAAGGTCGGTTTTGGCGATGTCGCTTTCGTCGTGGATGCCCGTCGCAGCTATCTGAAGCTTGCCGTCCTTGCTCGTCCAACGCACACGGCCGCCTGCGTTGGCAACGCGCTGGCCGATGCCGTCGATTTCATATTCGGCGATAATGAACTGCGGATCGAGACCGCTCGAGCGCGACAGGATCGGCTCGCGGAAACGCAATGTACCGGCGAGATAGTCAATGTCATAATCGACATGGCGGAACAGCGACTTGCTGTCGATAATGCGGTCGCCGCGCAGACGGTCGCGCGTTTCGATGGTGATCCGCTCGCTATTGGCGACAATATCGCGTGCAGCCAAAGCATAGGGTCCCGACAGGCCATTGCCCTGAATTTCTTCGCGGCGATAACGGTAGGGCGTGTCCGAACCAAAGGCAGTCGCTTGGATTTCGTCGTTGCGATACTCGGCCTTGATACCGTTGAATGAGCGCTGGTAGCGCGCGAGTTCTGGCTCGTCGATGCCGGTCTGGTAATCGCCGAACAAAGCGTAGAATTGTGGGCGCTCGAGCTTGAGATATAGGCGGCGAACCGATGCCGCGTCGTAACGCTGGTCGGTGCGGTCGGCGTAAATCGTGTAGTAACGGCGCGGGTCGATGACACCGGCAAAGCGGGTTTCATCTTCCTTCTTGTCGCTGTCATAGGCCATCGTCATCAGCCATTTGCCGGTCACGCGGCCCTTGGCGTAAAGCGCGATACGGCCATCGACGTTAAGCTGATCATCATCGTCAACAAGCGTTTCAAGGCCTTCGGAAAGCTTGTTGAAGCCAATGGTGCCTGCTGCAAAGCCGACGACTGTCCAAGGACGATTGCCCGGATCGAGCCAGGTTTCGATACGCTGTTCGCGCTTGGTCTGGCCGTTCTGGAAATTGAAGGTAAGCGCGACGGTACCCGAAGCGGTAGTCGGTTCAAGCTCGACATAGGCAAGGCCATTGTCATCGTGGACGCGCCACACGGCACCTGCACGCTCAAGACCACTCAACTGGCTGGCTTGCTCGGCATCGGCGTCCAGCGCGGCCCTGTAGGGCGCGTTGACGCTGAAATCGCCTGTCGCGCCTTGCTGGATCGGCTTGCCAGCGCGGTCGGTGAGGCGGAAGGCGATGCGTGGACGGGTTATGCCGTCGGCGACGAGCACCGAATGTTCTTTGACGAACTGCGCCTGAATGGGCGGCAGCGCGAAATAAACATTGCGGCTGAGTGTTTCGAGCACCGTGTCGTTCGCATCGACGATTTTGGCAGTGATCTGGTTGTTGCCGTCCTCGATAACGACACCGCGCCACACGGTTACGAACACGTTGCCGTCTGCGCTTTTCTTCAAACCATCGAGGTTCAGAGCATTAACGGGTTGGCCGTTCAGCGACAGCTGCACTTTTTGATCGGGACGATGTTTGACGGCAATACGGATCGCTTTGACGCGCGGATTGTAGTCGATTACCGGAAAGACGAAGCCAGCGCCAGCCGTCAGACCTGCGGTCCAGTCGCGCTCTGCGCCTGCGGCATCAGCGTCGGT
>JANLSY010000159.1:0-8229 GCA_031362665.1 Sphingomonadales bacterium | reverse complement strand
GGTCTGGGCGGCCGACGATGCGGCACGGGCAACGGCCGCGCGCGCTATTTCGGGTGCAGCGCCGACTTTGCTGAATGCGGCACTCGCTTTTACCGAGCGCGAAGTCGATATTCTCGACCTGTGGCAATCGGGTTTCCGTATGACCTATGATGCCGAATTGCGCGCCGAGCGTAACGACCGGCCCGCCTCGGTGGTGGAATTCGACCCCGAACGCTACGAACGTTTCGGCCAAGCCGCGCTCCAGCATACCCTCATTGCCAATGAACTGCGCGGCGAAAAGGTGCACATCCTGCCCGACTCTCAAGGCCGGATTATGCAGGAACGTAGTCGTTGGCCCGCCCTGCGCCGAAACGGCAAACTACTAACCGTCGCACGGCTCGCCAAGGCGGCATTCACCTACGCAGGCGGCATCGATTATCTCGCATGGAAGATAAACCGCCACGCGGGGACTCAAATCGAGATCAAGCCTTGGCAGCGTAAATGGCCGCTTGTAGCGGCGCTGTTTCTGGTGCCGAGATTGCTGCTAAAGGGTGCTGTGCGCTAGGGGCGCGGCAAGGGTTTGACGCTGAGCATAATCGCCGCAAACAAGGCGGCCAGAATAGCCGGTACCCAAAGACTGTAGACCGCATATGTCGCGAACAGCATTGCGCCGATCACCGCTCCTCCAATTAGCCCAGCCCACAAAAACAGATATGGCAGCCATGCAGTCTTCGAACCGCCGCGCATCATTGTTGCCAATCCTTGCCCGATTTTCACCAATGCGCCGGTCATATAAGTGAGGCCGAACGAAACCGACCCTTCGCGCTCATACAAGGTATTTTCCGCGCCCATGCAAAATGCCGCGAGGCTAATGGCGGCAAGCAGCCATCCCAAATCCGCCAACACCGGCGCGACAAACAATAATATGGAAATACCTGCCAATATCATTGCCTGCCGTTTGCTTACCGCTGTGCCGGGGCCGTTTCCAATGAGCGAGCCCCAAATCACACCGCCGACGAAACTGATTATCAATGCCGCGACCATGAACACATAAGGCGCGCCTTCGGCCAGCCCGATGCTCAGGCGGGTCGAATTTCCGCTCATGAACGAAAGGAAGAATCCACCGCTTGCCAAAAAACCAATCGCATCGACCATCCCCGCCATAGCGGCAAACCCGGTCGCCATGATCCGTTCGCGGCGATCAAGCCTGGTCATTTCCGAACTGGGATGGTCAAATAATCCCCACAGCTTTGCCCGCCCGTTCGAAGCGGTCGAGAATATCTGCAACCTGCTCGCTCGTATGCTCCGCGCACAGCGAGCAGCGCAACAAAGTCATGCCGGCTGGCGTCGCCGGTGGGCGCGCGAGGTTCACGTAAAGGCCGTTCTCCAACAGCGCCTCCCACATCGCCGCACCGCGTTCGAGGTCGGGCATGATTACCGCGATGATTGCGCTTTGCGGGCTTTCGGTCCCGAGTTGGAAGCCGAGATCGCGAAGGCCCTTGTGCAGCGTCTTCGAATTTTCCCACAAATGCGCGCGCTTGTTGCCATTGTGCATCAGCTTGCGGATGCTGGTGGCGCTCGATGCCATAACGCTTGGCGGCAAGGCGGCAGTGAAGACATAGGGGCGGCACACAAGCCGCATGATTTCAAACTTCGGATGGTTCGAAACGCAGAAGCCGCCAACGGTTCCGACCGACTTCGAGAAAGTTCCGATCACGAAATCGACATCGTCGAGCACGCCCTGCTCTTCGGCAACGCCCCGCCCGTTTTCGCCGATAAAGCCCATCGAATGGGCCTCATCGACCAAGATCATCGCGCCTGCCTCTTTCGACACGCGGATCATTTCCTTCAACGGCGCGACATCGCCGAGCATCGAATAGACGCCTTCAAGCACCACCAGCTTGCCAGCTTCCGCAGGCAAACGCTTCAACCGTTTCTCGAGTGCCTCAACATCATTGTGGCGGAACGCAACGATTTCGGCATCGCCCATCTTGCAACCGTCATAAATCGACGCATGGCTGTCGATATCGAGGATGATGTAATCGCCCTTGCCCGCGATCGTGCTGATAATGCCGAGATTGGCCTGATAGCCCGTCGAAAAGACCATCGCATGGTCCATTCCGTAAAATTCCTTGAGCGCGTTCTCGACATCGCGATGGTGGAAGAATGTACCGTTGAGCACGCGGCTGCCAGTCGTTCCTGCGCCAAATTCCTCAAGCGCCTTTTTACCCGCGGCAATAACATCGTCGTCGAAGGTCATGCCCATATAATTATAG
This sequence comes from Sphingomonadales bacterium, assembly GCA_031362665.1. GTDB lineage: Bacteria > Pseudomonadota > Alphaproteobacteria > Sphingomonadales > Sphingomonadaceae > Sphingorhabdus_B. The sequence goes on along the minus strand of JANLSY010000159.1, from coordinate 5,974 downwards.
GTGCCAAGCAGGATGGTTTCCTTGCCGTTGCACACCGCAACAGTGGGCGATTTCACCTCGTCCATGACGAGCGAGAACGGGTCTTTCTGGCCCGTAGCGAGTAGCCCTTCGCGCTGGGCAATGAGAGGGTCGAACTTGGAGAACAGGTCGGTCATGCGCGGCTCAATCGGTTAGCTTCTTCACCGCATCGACCAATTGGCCGACATTCTCGATTTCAGCCTGAAGGTTCATGCTGATGATGATATCGAACGAGTCCTCGACCTCGGCAACGAAGTCCATAACCGTCAGGCTATCCCATTCGAGATCGCCGGCAAACGTCGTCGCTTCGGCTACTTCGACACCCTTTTTGTTAAACGGTTCGATCAGGCCCTTCAGGCGGTCGAACATTTCGCTGCGGTCGGTCATGTGGTTTCCTTCGTTGTTGGGGCGCTATGCCAAGCGATTACGGCGGCAAAAGGGCAATTGTGAGCCTACATCCAGCCCTGCGCCTTGTACCACCGAACGGTATCCTTAAGCCCCTGCCGCGTTGCTATCTGCGGAGCCCACAAAGCGGGCGGCGGCGCGGCGGCGCGGTCGATTGTCCAGTCGCGATGGCTCAGATAACTTGCGCGGTCGGGCGTCAATTTTGCCTTGGAACCACGAAACAATGTGTCGGCTTGTGCGGCAAGTTTGAGCAGGAAGCGCGGAGCGTGCAGTGTGGTCACGCGTCGTCCCATCGCCCAGCCCATTGCGCGCGCAAAACCGTCATGACTCCATCCTTTTTCGGTACCGTCATCGGCCTCGAATATTCGCGCGGTGGCATCGTCATGCGCGGGCAGCAAGGCGACCAGCAATCGCGCCAGATCGTCGACGTGGATCAGCGACACGCGGCCCTTCGGCGGCAACAACGCCCAGCCTTTTTGGGCAAGACGGAACATGTCGAACATCTCGGTATCGCCGGGGCCGTAAACTCCGGGCGGGCGGATAATCGTCCAGTCGAGCAGGCTGGTGCCAACCAGTTTCTCGGCGCGGGCCTTGCTCGCGCCATACATCGACAGCTCGGGATGCTTTGCCGCAAGCGACGAGACATGGACAAAGCGCTTGATGCCAGACTCCTTGGCGGCGGCAAGCATGTTGGCGGTACCGGTGGCATTACCGGCCTCAAAACTAGCAGCGTCGGGCGCGTTGACGACACCTGCCACGTGCAGCACCGCATTAGCCCCCTCGCATAAATCGGCGAGGCTATCGGGCCGGTCCAGCGCGCCATGCACCCAGGTCACGCCAACTTTTTTGGGTTGGTCGCGCCGAGTCAAAGCACGCACGTGCCATCCCACCTCCACCAGGCGATCAAGCGTAACCCGCCCGACAAACCCCGTTGCCCCTGTCAGCGCGACTGTTTTCAAAGCAGCACCAGTTGATCGCGGTGTACGAGGACAGAGCGCGGCACGGTGCCAAGGATTGCCTCAAGCTCGCCCGTGCGGTGCCCACAAATGCGCGCAGCATCGATGGCGTCATATTCGGAAAGTCCGCGCGCCATGGCCACGCCGTCATCGGCGCTGATGTCGATCACATCGCCGCGCTTGAATTCACCTTCAACGCTCAACGCACCGGCGGGAAGAAGGCTGCTACCTGCCTGTAACGCACGGATCGCACCGTCATCGACCCGGATTCTGCCCTTGATGATCAGCCGCCCGCCAAGCCAACTCTTGCGCGCCGAGCCGCCTTCGCGTGGCGCAAAAAAGGTCGATGGCCCGCCGCTTTCGAGCGCTGCGAGCGGATGTTCGCGCAGTCCCGAACAAATCGTCAGCCCGATGCCCGCTCGCGTCGCAATATCGGCGGCGTCAAGCTTCGAAGACATACCACCCGATCCCATGCCCGACGACGACCCTTCAGCGACCATGATCCGCACCCGTCCGTCGATTTTCTCAACGACGGGCAGCAACACCGCGTCGGGATGATGCGGAGGGCGGTCATAAAGGCCATCGACATCCGACAGAAGTATCAAACCCGCCGCTCCGGAAGCCTGCGCCACGCGGGCGGCCAGCCGATCGTTGTCGCCAAAGCGGATTTCCTCGGTCGCGACGCTATCATTTTCGTTGATAACCGGCACCGCGCCCGCACCCAGCAACCGGTCCAGCGTCGCGGCGATGTTAAGATACCGCCGCCGATCTTCGAGATCATCCAGCGTCACCAGCATTTGTGCCGCAGCCAGCGACTGCGCGTCCAGCAACTCCGCCCAAATGCCCGACAATATGATCTGCCCGACCGAGGCCGCCGCCTGCGCGTCGGCCAGACTGGCCCGGCCGCCTTTATCGAAACCCATCCGCCGCGCACCCAACGCAATCGCGCCAGAGGTCACGATTATGATCCGCTGCCCCGCCTGGTGCCGCGCGCTGATATCGGCAACCAAAGTTTCCAGCCAATCCCGCCGAACTCCGCCATCGGGCTGCACCAGCAGCGACGAGCCGACCTTGACCACCAGCAACGGGCAAGTTTCGGCGGTAAAGGCAGAAGGGTTCAGATCGGCGACCATGTCCCGTCTTCCGATATTCCTGTATTCTGCGTAGATTCAAGCCCGCTCTTGGCGGGAAGTGCGGCAAGCACGCGGTCGAGCACTTCGGGTACACCCTCCCCGGTTGCGCCTGAAATCGCGATCACATCCTGCGCGCCCGCCGCCTGCAATTGTGCGGCGATGTCCGCCATTAATTCGGCATCAAGCAGATCACCTTTGTTAAGCGCTACAATCTGCGGCTTGTCTTCCAAACCTGCGCCGTAATCGGCAAGTTCATCGCACACTGTCTGCCATGCCAGAACAGGATCATCCTGCGTCGCGTCTATCAGGTGGATTAGGATCTGGCAGCGTTCGATATGTCCCAAAAAGCGGTCGCCAATGCCAACACCATCTGCAGCGCCAGCAATCAGGCCTGGAATGTCGGCGAGCACAAACTCCCGCGACTTGTGGCTTACCACGCCCAATTGCGGGCGAATGGTCGTGAACGGATAGGCGCCGACCTTGGCTTTGGTGTTCGATACCTGATTGATAAACGTCGATTTGCCGGCATTGGGCATCCCGACCAAGCCAGCGTCGGCCAGCAATTTCAGCCGGAGCCAGACATACATTTCTTCATAAGGCCAGCCCGGCCCATGCTGTGTCGGCGCGCGGTTGGTCGAGGTCTTGTAAGACGCATTACCGCGCCCGCCATCGCCGCCCTTCAGGAACACGACTCGTTGCCCGACTTCTGTCAGATCGAGCAGCAACGTGCGTTCTTCGTCGTCGGCCAGAACTTGAGTACCTACAGGCAGCTTGATAACGAGGTCTTCGCCATAGGCCCCGTGTCGGTCACGGCCCATGCCCTGAATGCCGCGCTGCGCTTTGAAATGCTGCGCGTACCGGAAATCAATAAGCGTATTGAGTCCAGCCACCGCCTCGAAAACAATGTTGCCACCCTTGCCGCCATTGCCGCCATCGGGACCGCCATATTGGACATATTTCTCGCGCCGGAAGCTAACAGCGCCCGGCCCGCCCGCTCCCGAACGGATAAAAATCTTGGCTTGATCTAAAAAATGCATGGGTGGCCCTTAAGCGAACGCGCGTCATTTGGCCAGAACAGGAGTAAAAATGGTGGAGCCTAGGGGAGTCGAACCCCTGACCTCTTCGCTGCCAGCGAAGCGCTCTACCAGCTGAGCTAAGGCCCCATCCTGCCGAAATCTGGTCGGCTATTTGGTGAGGAGCGCCACTAGCGGGCGCTCCCGGAGATATCAAGCGCGAACTTTCGCCTTAGATTTCGTCGGCGTCGCCTTCGGTTCCGGCAACGCCCAGATCTTCGTCACCGCCAAGATCGACGTCATTGTCGGGCGAAACGTCGCCGTCGACAGCATCGACATCAATGTCGAGATCGTCATCGGCCAGATCGGCGTCGTCCTTCTTCTTCTCGACTTCCTCGAACGGCAGCGGCTGTTTCGATTTCAATACAGGCTCGGGCGTCCACTGGTTGCCGCATTCGATGCACTCAACGGGCGCATCCTTGGTCAAATCGTAAAAACGCGTGCCGCATTTCGGGCAGGTGCGCTTGGTTCCCCATTCAGCCTTGATCATGGCAGGCTCAAATCCTTCTTGAAATAAATTGAAAAGGCGATGCCGCTCACGGAATCGCCATTGATTGGCGCGGCCATTGCCACAGCAAAGCGTCGGTGTCAAAAATTTGTGTGCCGTTGACTTGGGCGTCTATCAACCGCAAAGCGCGGGGCGATATGCACAGCGCCGAACCTCGCCCCGTCACATTCCGCAATAACGGCCCGCTGCGGGGCATTGTCCGCGTTCCCGGCGACAAGTCGATCTCACACCGATCGCTGATGCTAAGCGCACTAGCGGTTGGCGAAAGCCGAATCACGGGATTGCTAGAGGGTGAAGACGTCCTCGCCACCGCCGCTGCAATGCGCGCGATGGGGGCGACAATAGAGCGCACAGGCGAAGGAAGCTGGACAGTCTATGGCGTTGGCGTCGGTGGGCTGATGCAACCTGCGAGCGCGCTCGATATGGGCAATAGCGGAACTTCGACGCGGTTGCTGATGGGGTTGGTCGCCAGCCACCGTCTGACGGCAACCTTCATCGGCGATGCTAGCCTGTCCAAACGCCCAATGGGCCGCGTAATCGATCCTTTGAGTCTGATGGGCGCACAATTTACCGCCAGCCCCGGCGGCACCTTACCGTTAATGGTGCGCGGATTAGTTCCCGCCATCCCCATCAGCTACCGCTTGCCCGTGGCTTCGGCGCAGGTGAAAAGCGCGGTGTTACTGGCGGGTTTGAACGCGCCCGGTATCACCGAAGTCATCGAACCCGTCCCCACCCGCGACCATAGCGAGCGCATGCTGCGCGGATTTGGCGCGGAGTTGACCGTTGAGATCGATAGTGATGGTGTACGCCACATCCGCTTGGTTGGTGAGGCCGAGCTGAAACCCCAAACCATCGAAGTCCCCGGCGACCCATCGTCTGCCGCCTTCCCCATCGTCGCCGCGCTGATCACGCCGGGCAGCGAAGTCACCGTCACCCATGTCGGCATGAACCCCACGCGGACCGGCATATACAAAATGTTGGCGACGATGGGCGCGGACCTGACCTATTCCAACGAGCGCGAAGTCGGCGGCGAGCCGGTGGCCGACATCACCGCGCGGCACTCGGTTTTGCGCGGCATCGAAGTACCTCCAGCCGTGGCACCAAGCATGATTGATGAGTTTCCAGTCTTCTTTGTCGCTGCAAGCGTGGCGCAAGGCCGGACAACCACGAGTGGCCTTGATGAATTGCGCGTCAAGGAAAGCGACCGGTTGGCATTGATGGCAGCGGGGCTCAAAGCCATCGGCGCAAACGTGGAGGAGCGCGAAGACGGCCTTGTCATCGATGGTTCGGGCGGCGAACCACTCGAAGGCGGCGCAACCGTCAACAGCGCGCTCGACCACCGCATCGCGATGAGCTTCGCGGTGGCTGGGCAACATAGCTATCACGGCGTGACAGTTGACGATGTGTCACCGATTGCTACCAGCTTTCCGACATTTGAGGCGATGATGGCGGAACTTGCTAGTGTCACTTAACGTAACTGTTGCAACGCCCGAATTCATTGCCTGCGCAACTGATCGGCGGCTGACATCAAAAAACGGAGTGCATTCTGAGCGTTCAAGCAAGTTGGTTCAGTTTTTTTGCAAAACCGCGCGTGGAGTTATTACTTACAATGGAATTGGTTGTGACCGTGACGGTGTAACTCCAAGCGAATGGCTTCATGAAATTCAAGGATTAGATAACCTTGATTTAATGGCGCTTGCTGGGGAAATCGCAAAAATACTGGATGAGCGCTCGGCCAAGCTCGCGGCTGACTTCGGGGGAAATCCAAGACATACATTTGTTATCTCGGCATACGAGGCAGGAGTTCCGATTATCGGCATGATTTCGAATTACGAGAGCATCGACGGCAATGCGGCGTCATCCCAAGCACGAAAAAACGCG
>JANLSY010000140.1:0-1660 GCA_031362665.1 Sphingomonadales bacterium | reverse complement strand
TCGCACCGACATTGCTTGAGCTTGTTTTGGTATCGACCTATTTTAAAATCGAGTTCGGCTGGGGCATGGTCGCCGCGACACTGCTGATGGTAGTTAGTTACATTACCTTCACCACGGTCATCACCAACTGGCGCAATAAATTGCGTGAGGAGATGAACGAACTCGATACGCAGACCGTCGCCAAGTCAGTCGACAGCCTGTTGAACTACGAGACAGTCAAATATTTCAACGCCGAAAAACGGGAAACCCGGCGCTATGCCGAGGTCGTGCATCATTATGCCAACGCCGCGGTGAAATCGGAAAACAGCCTTGCCGCTCTCAACATCGGCCAATCGCTGATCACCAACCTGATGATGGCGGGCGCGATGGGTTATGTCGTCTGGGGCTGGTCGAAGGGGCAGTTTACCACTGGTGATGTCGTTACCGTCAACACCCTGCTCGCACAGCTTTTCCGCCCGCTCGACATGCTTGGCATGGTCTACCGCACGATCAGGCAAGGCCTGACCGATATGGCGGCAATGTTCGAACTGATCGATACGCCCGCCGAAATCGTCGACAAGCCCGACGCCCCGGCTTTGGTCGTCGACGGAGGGGCGCTGGCGTTCGAGGACGTGCGCTTTGGTTATGACACCGACCGGCAAATCCTGAATGGTGTGAGCTTTGCGATTAAGCCGGGGCATACACTCGCGGTTGTCGGGCCATCGGGCGCGGGCAAGTCGACAATCGCGCGGCTCCTCTATCGTTTCTACGATGTGACCGGCGGACGCATCACCATCGACGGTCAGGATTTGCGCGATGTCACTCAATCAAGTCTGCGCAGCTTGATCGGCATTGTTCCGCAGGACACCGTACTGTTCAACGATACCATCGGTTATAATATTGGCTATGGCCGCGAAGGTGCAAGCCAAGCCGAGATCGAAGAAGCGGCACGTGGCGCTTCAATCCATGGGTTCATAGCATCTCTGCCCGACCAATATGAAGCCAAGGTCGGCGAGCGCGGGCTGAAGCTGTCGGGCGGCGAAAAGCAGCGGGTGGCGATTGCGCGCACCTTGCTCAAAAACCCGCCCATCCTGATCCTAGATGAAGCGACCAGCGCGCTCGATAGCCGCACCGAGGCAGAGATTCAGGATACGCTCGACCGCATTTCGGAGCGGCGCACGACGATCATTATCGCCCACCGGCTATCGACCATAGTCGATGCCGACCGGATACTGGTACTTGAGGCAGGGCAGGTCGCGGAGGAAGGCACACATACCGAATTGCTCCGCAAAGGGGGCCTTTACGCCGAAATGTGGGCGCGCCAACAAAGCGAAGGCGAAGAAGAAACGGTAGCCGCCGAATAATTGACTCCGAAATATGTTCTATTTATGTTCTAATAGACTCGACTATCCACAAGCGAGTCGCCGATGTTGCAAGAGCGGTCTATTCTTGATGATATTGCCGGGCTAGGGCCGGGGGCGATGGCATCTGCTGCTCAAACTCTAGCCCCTGCGGATGTTTTGCATCGCGTGTTCGGCTTTGCCGAATTTCGCGGAACGCAGGAGCAGGTGGTCGATCGCGTGCTGGCGGGCCAGCGCACATTGGCGGTGATGCCTACGGGCGCGGGCAAATCGCTCTGTTACCAGCTTCCGGCGCTGATGATGGATGGCACCTGCATCGT
>JANLSY010000116.1:0-4711 GCA_031362665.1 Sphingomonadales bacterium | reverse complement strand
CACCGCGCGGACGGGGGTGGGTTCTTTCTTCGCCGACATGCCCGCGGTCGCACCGAGGGTGAGGGCAGCGAGGGTGGAAGCGATCAAAAGCAATTTATGCATCGTATTTCTCCGAAACAGCGAATCGCTGGAATATCTCATGTTATCTGAACTGCGCCTGACTTGGCTTTGGGCAGGGGCGTTTTCGGTTTGAACCGGCACAGGTCCGCCACCGGACAGCGCCAACATTCGGGCGTCCGCGCCTTGCACACATAGCGGCCATGCAGGATCAGCCAATGATGCGCGCCGACGCGGAACGGTTGCGGCGTTTTTTTGTCGAGTGCCTTTTCGACAGCCAGCACCGTCTTGCCGGCGGCAAGGCCGGTGCGATTGCCAACACGGAAGATGTGTGTGTCGACCGCGAAGGTCTCCGCTCCGAATGCGGTGTTCATCACGACATTAGCAGTCTTGCGGCCCACACCCGGCAGGGCCTCAAGCGCAACGCGGTCGGCGGGCACCACGCCTTCGTGATCGCGCACCAATATCTCGGACAACGCGATGACATTCTTTGCCTTGCCATTAAAGAGCCCGATGGTCTTGATATGCTCTTTCAGGGCGTTCTCGCCGAGCGCGACCATCTGCGCGGGCGTTTTGACGTCGGCAAACAAAGCGCGCGTCGCCTTGTTCACCCCGACATCGGTCGACTGCGCCGAACAAACGACGGCGACCAACAATTGGTAGACATTACCATAAGCCAACTCGGTTTCGGGGGCCGGATTAGCTTCGGCCAAGCGGCGGTAAAATTCGAAGATATCGGCTTTCTTCAGAGACCCAGAACCTCTTCCATCCCGTACCGCCCTGCTTTTTGGCCAACCAACCACAATGCTGCCTTTACTGCGCCCTTGGCGAATATCGATCGGTTTTCGGCTCGGTGGATGAGTTCGATACGTTCATTGTCGGAGGCGAAGATGACATTGTGGTCGCCCGCGACGCTGCCGCCGCGAAGGCTTGCAAAACCGATTGCTCCGTTGGCACGCGCGCCGGTGATGCCGTCTCGCCCTCGTTCACTGTTGGTTTTGAGGTCAATATTTCGGCCTTTGGCAGCAGCCTCACCAAGCAGAAACGCGGTGCCCGAGGGTGCGTCGATCTTGTGGCGATGGTGCATTTCGACGATTTCTATGTCCCAGTCATTGTCGAGCTGGCTGGCAGCCTGTTTCACCAGTGCCGCGAGCATTGTAACGCCCAATGACGTGTTGCCAGTTTGCAGAACCGCTATGTCACGGGCGGCATCGTCGATCAGATAATGGTGGCGTTCTTCAAGACCGGTGGTGCCGATGACGATTGGCTTTCCTGCGGCCACACAAGTATCGAGATTGGCCTCCAGAGCGTGCGGGGACGAGAAATCGACCAACACATCGGATGCGGCCACGAGCGCCGCCAGGTCACCGCCCTGATCGACGCCGCCTGCATGGATTTGCCCGGCTGCCGCAATAGCTTCAACCAAAGCCGTCCCCATGCGTCCTGCGCTGCCGATGATACCGATTGCCGTCATATACTTGTCCTGCTCGGGAATTGCTGCTTCATGGGCGAGATGAAGGACATTCGCAATATCGTAATCCTGACCGGCGCGGGCGTGAGCGCGGAGAGCGGGATTGATACGTTCCGCAGCGAAGGCGGCTTATGGGAGCAGCACCGCGTGGAGGATGTGGCGACACCAGAGGTTTTTGTGCGCGACCCCGATCTCGTGCTGCGCTTTTATGACATGCGACGCGAGGCGATCCAGACCAAGGAGCCCAATGCAGCGCATTATGCGTTAGGCCGTCTGGATGCGGAGTGGGCAGGGGGGCTTCTAATCGTCACGCAAAACGTCGATGATCTGCACGAGCGGGCAGGTGCAAAACGTTTGCTGCACATGCATGGCGAGCATTTGAACGCCTGGTGTACCGCTTGCGACCAGCGGCATTTGTGGCGTGGGACGTTGATAGAGCGGCCCGCCTGTCCGGCATGCGGCGTTGCAGGTCAGTTGCGGCCGGATATTGTGTGGTTCGGCGAGATGCCGTACCGGATGGACGAGATTTACCACACCCTCAATCGCGCCGACCTGTTTGTCAGTATCGGTACATCGGGTGCGGTTTACCCGGCGGCCGGCTTTGTCCGCGAAGCGCGGGAGCAAGGGGTACGGACACTCGAGCTCAATCTTGAACGCTCACAAGGCAGCCATTGGTTCGATGAAGCGCGGCATGGCCCTGCGACGGAAGTTGTACCGAGGTGGGTGGACGAGATTTTAGGCGATTGAGCCGCAGCTTCCGCAAGCCGGGTCTTTGGGCAACCTAATAGTCCGCATCGATGGCGTCATGCCGTCGAAGATATGGAGCCTGCCCGTTTGCGCCTCGCCGAAGCCGGTGAGCACCCGGATCGCTTCCATCGCGGCAGAACTGCCCATGAGGCCGCACATCGCGCCGAGCACGCCTTGGGTAGCGCAGTCATCGCAGTCATCGGGGTCGTGCGCGTCGCCGACAAAGCAGCGGTAGCACGGCGCGTCCGGAAGCCAGCCGGTAAATGTACCAATCTGGCCGTGAAACTGGCCGATGGCGGCACTGACCAAAGGCACTTTGGCCGCAAGGCAGAGGTCGTTGACGATCAGCCGGGTTGCAAAATTGTCGCTGCCATCGATGACTACGTCGACGCCGTGCAGGATTTGGGGTGAGGATTCTGCCGTAACGCGTTGCTGCAAAGGGTGAAATTTCACATCGGGATTCAGTCGCGCTACGGCTTCTGCGGCGGCAACGACCTTGGGCCGACCGACCTGCGTTTCGCTGTAGAGCACCTGACGCTGAAGATTGGACAATGACACAACATCATCGTCAACGACGCTAATTGTGCCGACCCCGGCTGCAGCGAGATACTGAATGGCCGGACATCCGATACCCCCCGCGCCGATTAGTAGCACATGGCTATTCAGCAATTTCGCCTGACCCGCCCCACCTATGTCGCGCAAGACGATATGACGCGCATAACGGTCGAGTTGTCCGTCGGTGAGCGTCAACGGCAGGCCTTCGCCAATTGGTACAGCGGTGTCGCTTCGCCAACATACCACGGGGCGCCCTCAATATTATCGGCCATAATTAAAAGTTCTTCCGTGCCGGGGGCTAGGATGTTCAGCAGCGCGTTGTCTACAATGAAGTTGGCGGTAATGGCATCGCCGTCAACCCGGATTTTGGCAGAGCGCGATTTGCCTTTGCGCTCGAACGCCATCGGCTGAAATGAGCTGGCGACCAGCATATCATTTGGACCGCGCTGACCAACACTGTCGTCCGGATAATATTGCAGATCAAAACTGCCACGCGCTTTTTCGCAGGACGCGCGAAATATGACGCTGCTGTAATTCCAGGAAAGGAAAATCGCGGTCGGTGTCTCGGTACCGTCGCCATGATGTTCACGGAACAGCCACTGAAAATCACGATCTTTGCGATTGTCCTGTGCCGCTACCGGCGCAGCCAACATCGCTGAAATCGCCAGCATCAGCATAGCGGTATGTCTACGCATCAGGTCGGTTCTCCTTCAAACGCCGGTAGAACCAAATCCTCCGGTTCCGCGCTCGGTGGTATCGATTTCGTCCACTTCTGTCATCGTAGCGTGAGTTACCGGTGCAACGACGATCTGCGCGATGCGGTCGCCTTTGGTGATCTGGAAATCGTCTTCGCCAAGATTGGCGAGAATGACTTTTACTTCGCCGCGATAGTCGCTGTCGATGGTGCCCGGTGAGTTTAGGCAGGTGATGCCATGTTTAAGCGCAAGCCCGGAGCGCGGGCGGACCTGAATTTCGTAGCCATCGGGAATTGCGAAGGCGAAGCCGGTAGCGACGGCGTGGCGTTTGCCGGATCGCAAAAGCAAACTCTCGGCCGCGCAAACGTCCATACCAGCGGCACCCGTGGTCGTATAATTGGGAAGCGGTAGGCCTGCGCCGTGGTTCAGGCGTTTGACGCGGACTTCAACCTTCGGCGAATTCATCAGCGACCTTCTCCATCAACTTGCGCGCGATTACATCCTTGGGGCTATCTGGCCAGCTTTCGACGCCTTCTTTGGTGACAACATGAAAGGCATTGTTCGCGCCGCCCATCACGTCACCCGACACGTCGTTCGCGACGATCCAGTCGCAGCCCTTTTTGGCCAGTTTTGCTTGCGCGTTCTCGACAATCTTCTCGGTCTCCGCCGCAAAGCCGATCAGCAGCTTTGGGCGTTGCTTATGCCTGGCCAGACTTGCGAGAATGTCAGGATTTTCGGTTAATGTCAGCGGCGGTATCGCTTTGCCATCTTTCTTGATCTTTTGTTCCGGCACATCTGCGGCGCGCCAGTCGGCTACCGCGGCCACCAAAATCGCGACCTCGGCGGGCAAGGCCTTTTCGACCTCGGTCTGCATTTCGCGCGCACTTTCAACATCGATGCGGATGACGCCGGGCGGCGTTACCAAATGGACCGGTCCCGCAACCAACGTAACTTCGGCGCCCATTTCAGCGGCGGCGGCGGCGATCGCAAAGCCCTGTCGTCCGGAAGAGCGATTGGCAATGTACCGAACGGGGTCGATGGCTTCGTACGTGGGGCCAGCAGTGACCAGCACCCGCTTACCGAACAAGGGACGGTGGTTGATGTCGGCAAAGTCGGGTTGCGATGCCAGCGCGGCGGGAAAGGTCGTTGGCGCGCGTCCAACCGTCAGTGCCGCATCGAAACCATG
>JANLSY010000115.1:0-5060 GCA_031362665.1 Sphingomonadales bacterium | reverse complement strand
CACGCCAACGAGCGCCGCAAAGAAATTCCCCACCGCCTTCTGGCACATCCGGCAATGGCAGATGTGCGATGTGTCGGTGACTGCGCTGGCATGATAGCGAACCGCGCCGCACTGACACCCGCCGGAGATGGAGGTTTGGATTTGGGTCATCCTTGTCTCACTCCCACTCAATCGTCCCCGGCGGCTTGCTGGTATAGTCATAAACTACCCGGTTAATGCCCTTTACCTCGTTGATTATCCGCGTCGAAACTCGGCGTAAAAATGCGCTTTCGAAGGGATAGATATCCGCCGTCATGCCGTCGGTCGAGGTAACCGCGCGCAAGGCGCAGACATTGTCGTAGGTGCGGCCATCGCCCATGACGCCCACCGTACGCACCGGTAACAACACCGCAAAGGCCTGCCAGATTTCGTCATATAATCCGGCGTTCCGAATTTCTTCTAGATACACCGCATCGGCCAATCTCAGCACGTCGCAGCGTTCCTTCGTGACTTCGCCAGGGATACGAATCGCGAGGCCGGGGCCGGGGAAGGGATGACGGCCGACGAAGCGGTCGTTGAGGCCAAGCTCGCGGCCCAAGGCGCGGACTTCGTCCTTAAATAGCTCACGCAAGGGCTCGACCAATTGCATGTTCATCCGTGCGGGGAGGCCACCGACATTATGGTGGCTCTTGATCGTGACCGATGGTCCGCCGGTGAAGCTGACGCTCTCGATCACGTCGGGGTAAAGCGTGCCTTGCGCGAGGAAATCCGCGCCGCCGATCTTCCTTGCCTCTTCTTCGAACACATTGATGAATTCGCCGCCGATAAACTTGCGTTTTTTTTCCGGATCGGTCTCGCCAGCGAGTCCCGCCATGAACCGCGCCTCGGCATCGACTACCACCAGCGGGATGTTGTAATGGTCGCGGAACAGGGTCTCCACCTGTTCGCGTTCATTCATACGCAGCAGGCCGTGGTCGACGAATACGCAGGTCAGTTGCTCGCCGATAGCTTCGTGAATTAGGATTGCGGCAACCGATGAGTCCACGCCGCCAGAAAGCCCGCAAATGACGCGGCCAGAGCCAACCTGTTCGCGGATTTCCGCAATCTTGGTGGCCCGGAATTCGGCCATCGTCCAGTCTCCCGCCAGGCCGCATATCTTGTGCACGAAGTTCGAAATCAGCTTCGCGCCGTCGGGCGTGTGAACGACCTCCGGGTGGAACATCGTGGTGTAATATTTGCGCGCCTCATTGACGCAGATTGCAAAAGGCGCGTTGGGACTCGTGCCGATGACTTCAAAACCTTCTGGCGCGACCGTGACGCGGTCGCCGTGGCTCATCCATACCGGATAGCTGCCACCGACGTCCCAAAATCCATCGAACAACGGGCTGGATTTGAGGATTTCGACATCGGCGCGACCGAATTCCGCCGCATGGCCGCCTTCGACGATGCCGCCCAGCTGGGTGCACAATGTCTGCTGACCATAGCAAATTGCCAGAATCGGCAGGTCGCTATCGAACACTATTTGTGGCGCACGAGGACTGCCTTCGGTCGTCACAGATGCTGGACCGCCGGAAAGTATGACACCTTTGGGCTGCATCCGGGTAAACGCCTCGGCGGCGCTGTTGAAAGGTGCGATTTCGGAATAGACCCCCGCCTCGCGGACACGCCGGGCGATGAGCTGGGTCACCTGGCTGCCAAAGTCGATGATGAGGATGGAATCAGAAGGCTGAATTGTCATGGCCAGCCGATAGAGATTGCCGCCGCCACTGTCCATATGAGGTCAGTAGCGGCGGCAAACTTATTTCCGTTTAGTCGAGTACCTCGACATTGTCTCGACGCAGATAACCGCGCTCGCGCATTTCCTGCGTATAATCCTTGCGCGCATCGACCAGCTCGCGGTCATACTCGTTATATGCTTCGCGGCGATCCTTGGCGGTTTGTGGCGAGGGCGGGACAGGATGACGTAATCTCCCCCGATATTATGCAGGGGAGATTGCTTTTGGCGTTTCGACTCAGTCGAGCAAGCTATCGCTCCGCTTGCGGGCAATGGCGCGTTCGGGCTGAGGTACAGGTGCAAGGGCCTGTTGATTTACCCAGTCGGCGACCTTCTTTCCATGCCTCGTCACTGCTCCCATGTTGAAAAAGTGCATCCCGCCGAGGACGAGTACGGCAAGCCCGACATACCAGCCGAGGAACCGCATCAACTCCGGCGCGTCCTTGACGGTTCCTGCCGCGCTCAACGCCAAGGCGATGAAGCCTAGGTTGACGAGGTAGAAGCCGACGACGAGCAAATGGTTCACAGATGTGGCCAGCTCGGCATCATGGCCGAAACAGCGGATGAGGTAGATTTTGCCATTGGTGCTGAGCGTCCACGCGACCCATATTGTCATGCCGATCGCGAGGATGAGGTACAGGCTATAAGCCAAAAGGGTCATGATATTGTCCTTTCTTAGTAAAACTAGTTTCGGAATTTTCTGTAAAAAATGAAATTAGCGGATACACGATTGTTCAGGTGGCATGGTCTTTCCCTTGATTAGGTGGCTTCTTTCGATCCCGGGATGAAACGGGCGACCTTTGCGCCCATCTTCATCAGCGAAATCAGCGTGGATTTCTTCAGCCCGCGGACCTGCTCATACCAGCTGGTCAGTGTCGAGATAAACTCGTGCATTCTGCCGATCCGGTCGCGCACATGCGCCGGCAAATCCTTGTTAGCCGCCATGCGATCCTTCAGCTCGCCCAGTTTGGTTATCGTCGGGTCGATCTCGCGGCGCTTGCGCTCGGCGGTGATTGCCATGAACAAATCCCACAATTCCGTTTCGGCAACAAAGTGGTCGCGCCGGTCGCCGGGAATGTGTGTGCGGCGCACGATGCCATAGCCTTGCAGCTCCTTGAGCGCCGTTGACACATTGGACCGCGCAAGGTCGAGCGCCTCGCAAATCGCTTCAGCGTCGAGCGGCTGGTCGCTGAGGAATAACAGGGCATGGACCTGTGCCACAGACCGGTTCGCTCCCCAATGAGTCCCCATCTCGCCCCAATGGAGGATGAATTCCAATGCTTCGGGATATTTCTCAACGCCCATGACGAATCGGTCCTTTTTGTTATTTCTGTTTTTACAGAAATTATAGGAATTGTCAATATCCGCGCGATTGCATCAATAAGGGTATAGGAAATGGCTCTCACCCGATCCCGATTATGATACGGCTTAACGGTATGAGGTCCGCGCTTCAGTCGATTGATCGCAAAACTTCCAATGCCATAAACATGACATAGTCACTGGATCGTTGCTGATTGACTCTCTCGCCGACCAGCTTCATTTCGTCGTTCATCAAGACCCGCTCTAAGTTGGTGACTGCTTCGAACATGTCTTTCACAACTCGGGTAAGGTACAACACGCGATTGTCGTGCAAAAGGCGACTCCGGCGCGTGCCCACTTTCTGGATTGCATTGGACGGCCCTCCTGCAGTCCACGAACTTCCGTTCAAGTCAGATCCAATGACGGCCAAAAACCATGGGCCAGTAGGTTGAATGCCCGCGTGCTGCATCCAAGCCAACGCGCCCCAAGCTTGGCCGCGATCAGCAACGACCTTGTCAGAATGCGTTCGCATGTGTTGCCAAGCATCTCTAAGGGCTTCTGCATCACGCAGCCTATTTTTTTGGAAGCCGCCGCCAATGTGCATTTGGCAATCCCGGCAATCCTTCAACGAGGTCGGAAAATCTGTGCGCGGCATCGACAATTGACCAAGCGTCAAGAGCAGCCTCTGTTATGTCTTACGACGACGTTGTCTCTTCAGCCATAAACTGCCGATCAATCTGGCATAGTTTGCTCCAAAGACGATTGATCGCTATCCCTGCCATCTCTGCGCTGTAACGAATTCCATCCAAGTAGATTATCTGTCGTTCGGAGATATTCACTGGGTGGACGCGCAAAGGCGAATTTTCAGAAACTCTATTCCATTTGATATTCTGCTCGCCTTCAGTAGTCATGCGGCTTCATAATGATCAGCGGAGCAAGAAGCAAATTGTTGGCGCCTTAGTGTTGCCTCAGTCCTGACCAAGCCCACCTACAATTTCGCTAACAAGTACGCATGAGCGTTCACAACTGAGTCGGTTCGTGCAACATAGTATTGTGCCAAAACCCGACACCCGCCGCGCCGAAATAATCGAACGCCTTGCCGACCATGTGCTGGCGCATGGTCTGTCCGCGTCGAGCCTGCGGCCACTGGCGAAGGCGGCGGGGATGAGCGACCGGATGCTGCTTTATTATTTCACCGACAAGGCGGAGATGATGACGGCGACGTTGGGCGTGGTCGCGATGCGGATCATGGTGGCGATGGAGGCGCGCAAGGCACCCGAACCTCTACCGTTCGAACAGCTGCTGCCGATCATGCTGGATGCGATCGTCGACGACGAGATGTGGCCTTTCATGCGTGTCTGGCTTGAGATTGCCAGTCTGGCGGCGAAAGGCGATGCTTTTTATCGTGCGGTAGGCGAACAGCTTGGCCGAGGCTTTCTTAGCTGGGGCGCCGCGCAGATAGCTGCGCCGGATGAGGCGGAGCGCCAGAGGGAAGCGGCGCGGATGCTGGTCATGGCCGAAGGTATGGTGGTCCTCAAAAGTATCGGACTCGATCGCGACGCCAGGGCGGCCTTCGGCCTCGACTAGATACGCTTGAGTGCTGCGACGCGCGGTTTGCCAAGCAGTAGTTCGGCCATGTCAGCTTTGTCCTTGACCATGACGACCAGCAGATATCCGCAAAGAAACGGTGCGCCACCGGCGAATATGCACAGCCCGAAAAACAGGCCGAACGGCGAAAAATGATGCCGCCACATCAGCCATACCGAACCGAGGATGAGAAAGGCGTGGAAATCCATGTTGAATTGCCCGGGCCATCCCATTTTCGCGATGTCGCCATAGAATATAGGCAGCAGGCCCCACCCTTGGTTCGCAATAACGTTGACGGTATAGATGCCGATTGTCGCGATAATCGCGATCAGCAATAGACGAAATAGGTTCATTTATTTGCTCCCTTGTTCAACATGAATGCCAAGACCATGCCAACGCCTGCGCCCCACAGGATGACGGC
>JANLSY010000110.1:0-7689 GCA_031362665.1 Sphingomonadales bacterium | reverse complement strand
ACAGGGAAGCAGCTATAGATGTCGACCGGCCCCAAATCGGTGGGCGCGAACCCCGCCTGTTCGAGGGCTGCGTGCATCGTAAAGCCGACCGCATCGGGACTGGCGATATGATCGCGTTCGGAAAGTGGCGGCTCGGCGGCTTCGGACGCGCCAGCGAGCCAGACCATCTTGTCGTCAGCAACGCCTAGCTCGCGTGCCTTGCCTGCGCTGGTCAGGATGATCGCGCCGCCCAGATCGACTGCATCCTGCGCCACGCGCCAGCGGCGGTAGATATCGGTGATATGATAATCGCTCTCATGCTCGGCCACCAGTTGTTCTGTCGTGAACGCCACCGGGAATTGTGCATGTTCGCGGGTTAGCGATTTTACCGAAGCCGCTGCACCGCCCTTGGCCATCTCGACCAGATAGTCATGGCGGCTCATCCCCCGCTCTATCCGCCGCGCGTTTTCGAGCAAAGAGTAAGCCAGTGGCATCGAGACGATGCCGTGGCGGATTTCGCGGCGCGTGAGGATCGAGAATTCCGAACGCCGATCCTCGAACGGTGTGTCCGATGGAAGCCGCCAGTCAAGTGCGACCCCGGCCTTGCGCGCACGTTTGGCGGTGCCGGTGGCTTCACCTGCAACGATGATGGCCAGCCCGGTTTCGCCGCGTCGGATTTCGCCAGCAATCTGATTGACCATCGCCTGCGGGCTTTGACCGCCGACATCGGCGTAGATGAGGCGGGCGGCGCTGATGCCGCCAGCTGCGCCGAAGGCTTCCGCCACATTATCGGGCGAGCCGGTGCCCATCGACACGCCGCTATCCTCGAACGTGCGGATTGCAGC
The DNA here is from genome assembly GCA_031362665.1 of Sphingomonadales bacterium. Classification (GTDB taxonomy): domain Bacteria; phylum Pseudomonadota; class Alphaproteobacteria; order Sphingomonadales; family Sphingomonadaceae; genus Sphingorhabdus_B. The sequence goes on along the minus strand of JANLSY010000110.1, from coordinate 6,865 downwards.
GATGGTATCGATGGCGTCAGCGACGGCTTGTGGCTGGCCCGTGTCAGACAATGCCACCTTGATTGCCGCGCCTGCAAGTTCGCGCGGGGACGGCCACTCGCCGAGCACCGTCTTGCGGCTTGCTTCGCCGACCCCGATTATCACCGGGGCATTTGCATCGAATTCGCTCATCTGCGACCTTCCAAATATCTCTTAACTGCCCGATTAAATATGCTAGTGACTTATGCAAGGACAAAGGAGAGCGTGGGATGGCAGCGTGGCCGAAACTCAAATGGGACAAGGAACCGACAGGGCCATTAAAGGGCATCAAAGTGGTCGATATGGCGACCGTAGTGCTCGGCCCTTATGCCACGGTTCAACTGGCTGACCTCGGTGCCGAAGTCATCAAGATCGAGAATAGTGAAGGCAATACGCCCGGCGACCTGATGCGCCATGCGGGCGATTCGCCGACCAAGCAGCACGGCCCGATTTTTGCCGCGCTCAACCGCAACAAAAAGGCGATCAACCTCAATATCAAAAAGCCCGAGGACAAGGCCGTGCTCGAGGCGTTGCTCGAAGAGGCTGACGTGTTCATCCACAATGTCCGGATGGCGGGGATGGAGCGGCTTGGCTTTGGCTATGAACAGGTCAAGGCAATCAACCCCGATATCGTCTATGTCCACTGCGCCGGGTTTGGCGCGGGCGGTGCCTATGGTGAGCGGCAGGCCTATGATGACCTAATTCAGGCAGCGTCAGGCTTTGCCGCGCTCTCTGAACAACGCGATGGCGGGCGACCTACTTATGCACCGAGCCTTGTTGCCGACAAGGTCAGCGGGCTGTTCGCGGCGAACGCGACAATGGCGGCATTGCTGGCGCGCGCAGGTGGACAAGGCGGGCAGTTTGTCCAGGTGCCGATGTTCGAATGCTTCACCTGGTTCCACATGGTTGAAAATCTGTGGGGCGAAACCTTCATTCCGGGCAATGGCCGGATGGGCTATACGCGCTCGGTCAATCCGCGGCGGCGGCCCTACCCGACCAAAGACAGCTTCATCGCCATCGTGCCGTATAATGACCGGCAATGGGCGAAGTTTTTCGAACTCGGTGGACGGCCAAACGTGTTCGACGACCCGCGCTTTTCGACCTATCAGGAACGCACCAAACATACCGGCGAGCTCTATGCACTGATTGAGGAAGTGACTGCGGAGCGGACGACCGCCGAATGGCTCGACCTGCTTGCCGAGAATGACATTCCGGCGATGAAATATAACCGCATGGCCGATGTGCTGGTTGACCCGCATTTGGCCGATGTCAGCTTTTTCGAAGAGCATGACAGCCCAGACATCGGCAAATATCGCTCAATGAAACATCCGGTGCATTATGCCGGAACGCCCGCGTCAAACTATGCGCACCCGCCGATGCTCGACGGCGATGGCGATGAGATTAAGGCCGCGTTGGGGTTTAAACCAGCAACCCCCGCATAATCAGGTCGATGGTATGCTCGCGGTAACGATCACGCATATTTTCGTTGAAATCGTACTGATTATAGCAATGCCGCAGCACCAGCCGCGATGAGTAGAAGCGGTCGGCAGCACCTGTGACCGTAAAGTAGAAAAACTGCGGATCAATCTTGCGGAATTTACCCGCCTTCACGCCTTCGCTGATCAGGTCTTCATAGGCCTTGGCGATGGGCCGTAGATACAACTCCGCAATCCTCGCGGCCTCGACCGGCGCGCTGTCGCGAACGGTGCGCATCAATAGGCGGTTCAAATAAGGGAAGGCGTAATAAGTGTCGATGACCTTGCCGATATGCAATTGAAGCTTTTCCTGCGGCGGCATGTCCTTTGCGACCAACGCTTCCAGACTGTGGACGATGTTGCCCATGTCGCGGTCAAGCAACGCCAGCATCAGGCCGTTTTTATTGCCAAAATAATATTTGACCAAAGCGCTATTGAGACCGGCGCGCAGCGACAGTTCGCTTAGGCTCAAGTCGATGGTATCGCCCTCGCGCATGATCTGGCTCGCCGCCTCAATCAACTGATCGCGCGCATTCGCGTTTTCCGATGCGTCGCCTACAAGCTTTGGTCCAGTCGTTGCCATAATGCTCCCCGTTTCCCTAACGTTACTTATAAGCAGGTTCGTCCCACCAAGGGAAGAAGTCAGGCAAATCTGTGGATACTTTGTCGGGGTATACGGGTGCGCGCTTTTCGAGGAAGCTCGATATGCCCTCTATTGCGTCACCCGAGCGCGAGCGGCGATAGATGGCGCGGCTGTCGATCTGGTGCGCGGCCATTGGGTGGACCTCGGAAGGTAATCGCCACAGCATTGCGCGGGTGAGAGCGATGGAAACCGGTGCGGTATTATCGGCAATTTCTCGCGCGAGTTGCCGTGCTGCGGGAAGTAAGTCGGCTGGTGCGTGGACCGAACGGACAAGGCGGCCCTTTAAAGCTTCTACAGCATCGAACACGCGCCCCGTCATGCACCATTCGAGCGCCTGTTGCATGCCAACAAGCCTCGGCAGAAACCAGCTTGAAGCAGCCTCTGGCACAATCCCACGCCGGGCAAAGACAAAGCCGAAGCGTGCGGTTTCGCTGGCGAGGCGGAAATCCATCGGCAACTGCATGGTGGCACCGATACCGACCGCAGCGCCGTTGATTGCACCGATGACCGGCTTTTTGCACTGAAATATGCGAAGCGTCAGCCGCCCGCCTGAATCGCGCACGCGCTCGTCCGACAAGCTTTCGACCTGCGAACCGCTGGCAAAAACCTGCCCGCCGCCTTCAGGTGTCAAATCGGCTCCGGCACAAAACGCGCGCTCACCCGACCCCGTGACAATAACGGCACGAACATCGTCATCGGCATCGGCCAGATCAAATGCACTGCACATTTCGCGCATCATCACATTGGTGAAGGCATTCATCTTCTCCGGATGGTTGAGCGTAATGGTCGCAATGCCGTCGACGACATCATAAAGGATCTGGGTGAAGCCGGTCATATCCTCAGCGCGGCGACATGCGGATCGCGCCGTCGACGCGTACGTCCTCGCCATTGAAATAGCCGCACTCGATCATCGTCAGTGCCACCATCGCATATTCTTCCGGATGGCCGAGGCGTTTGGGGAAGGGAACCGACGCAGCCAGCGCCTCCTTCACCTGCGGCGGGGCGCCGTTCATCAATGGCGTGTTGAAAATGCCGGGCAGGATAGTGTTGACGCGAATGCCTTCACTCATCAAGTCGCGCGCGATCGGCAGGGTCATGCCAACAACGCCGCCCTTCGATGCGGAATAGGCCGCCTGCCCCATCTGACCGTCTTCGGCGGCGACGGAGGCGGTGTTGACCATCGCGCCGCGTTCACCGTCTTCCATCGGGTCAAGCGTCAACATGCCAGCCGCCGATTTGGCGATGCAGCGGAAAGTGCCGACGAGGTTGATCTGGATGATTCGGTTGAAGGCGTCCAATGGGAAATGCTTTATCGAGCCGTCTTCTTTCGAGCGGCTTGCAGTCTTGATCGCATTGCCCGTGCCAGCGCAGTTGACGAGGATTCGTTCCTGACCGTGGGCGGCGCGCGCTTTGGCAAAACCAGCATCCACGCTCTCGTCGTCGGTGACATTCACCTCACAGAAAATCCCGCCGATTTCCGCGGCAACGGCCTCGCCCTTTTCGGCCTGAAGGTCGAACAAGGCGACCTTCACGCCTTTGGCTGCAAGCGCCCGTGCAGTTGCTTCGCCAAGGCCCGATGCGCCGCCGGTCACGACGGCTGCAATAGTGGAATCCAGTTTCATTTTATGTCCTTCTTATTGGAATTGGAGCCGTTCAAACGCGCTCAATAATTGTCACATTGGCCTGACCGCCGCCTTCGCACATCGTTTGCAGCCCATATCTGCCGCCACGTGATTCGAGCGCGTTGAGCAATGTCGCCATCAGCTTGGTACCAGACGCTCCGAGTGGATGGCCGAGCGCAATCGCGCCGCCATGGACGTTGATCTTCGCCCGGTCGCCACCGACATGCTTCAGCCAGGCGAGCGGCACCGGCGCAAAGGCTTCGTTGACTTCGTACAGGTCGATATCTTCGATCTTCATGCCCGAACGCTGGAATGCCCGGTCGGTGGCAAACAGAGGTTCTTCGAGCATGATGACCGGATCACCCGCAGTCACCGTCAGGTTTACAATTCGCGCGCGCGGCGTGAGGCCGTGTTCCTTCAGTGCCTTTTCCGAAACGATCAGAACGGCCGAAGAACCATCGCATATCTGGCTGGCATTGGCGGCAGTGATTGAGCCACCCTCCTGAAGCAATTTCACGCCCGACAGGCTTTCGAAGGTCGCGTCGTAGCGAATGCCTTCGTCGCTGCTGTGGATGACATTACCCTCTGGCGTTTCAACTTCGACACCAACGATTTCATTGGCAAACAAACCGCCTTGCGTCGCCGCAATCGCCTTCTGGTGCGATTCAAGCGCGAACTGGTCGAGGTCTTCGCGGCTGAAGCCATGCTTCTTCACCAGCATTTCAGCGCCCATGAACTGGCTGAACATGATGCCCGGATAAGCTTCCTCCAACCGCGGACTTTTGTATGTGCCGAGGCCTTCTTTTTTGAACAGCATCGAGGTCGATCCCATCGGCACGCGGGTCATGCTCTCGATACCGGCAGCCAGAACGATGTCCTGTGTTCCCGACATGACGCCTTGCGCCGCAAACTGCATCGATTGTTGCGACGACCCGCATTGCCGGTCGATGCTGACCGAGGGGATTGAATTGGGGAGCTTGGACGCGAGAACGATATTGCGCCCAACATCGCCTGCCTGCTCGCCGCCCATCATCACGCAGCCCATGATGACGTCTTCGATGGCTGCAGGGTCGAAATCATTGCGGTCGGCAATGGCATCAAGCACCGCTGCGCCAAGGTCAACGGGGTGAATTCCCGCCAACTTGCCGCCACGACGACCGCCTGCGGTACGAACAGCGTCAACGATATAGGCGTCTGCCATCTTCACTCTCCTGATTGTCGAAATTTAATCGTACGATTAAACTTTGAAAGGGGAGAGTCAAGGGCGTTATCCGCCCCGTCGAATGCCGATAGGGCGGATGATTAGTTACGCCGCCTCGCGCGCGATCGTGATCACCTGCGGATAGGTGAATTCAAGCAAGCCTTCCTCACCCAATTCCGCGCCAAAGCCCGACTGCTTGTGTCCGGCAAACGGTGCGTTCGGCGCGAGGTGCATCGACTCGTTGATCCACACGGTGCCCGTTTCGAGCTGTTCTGCAACTGCAACCGCAGCTTCCGGATTACTCGTCCAGATCGAACCTGCCAGCCCGTAATCCGACGCGTTGGCGCGGCTGATGACTTCGTCGACGGTCGAGAATTTCATCAACGGCATGACTGGCCCGAATTGCTCCTCGGCCACGATCCGCGCGTCCTCGGGCGGATTATCAAGCACCGTTACCGGAACAAAATAGCCGGGGATTGACGGATCATGGTCGCCGCCGACAAGGAATTTATAGCCCTTGTCCTTCGCGTCCGCGATCAGTTCGAGCACGCGGTTATACTGCTGCTTGTTCTGAATAGGACCGATAGCGGTGCCTTGCTCGGCACCGTCGCCAACCTTTACTGCGCTCGCATAAGCGGCGATTGCGGCTGACAATTCGTCGTAGATATCTTCGTGGATATAGATGCGTTTCGCCGCGATGCAGACTTGGCCGGCATTGTAGAAGCTTGCCCAGAAAAGTTTCTCGGCGACCTTGGTGACATCCGCATCGGGCAGGACAATCGCGGCATCATTGCCGCCGAGTTCCAGCGTGATGCGCTTCAAATCCTTCGACGCCGATTCCATGACGCGCTTGCCGGTGGCGGTCGATCCGGTGAAGGTGATCTTGTCGATATCGGGGTGCGAAGTCAGCATTGGTCCCAACGCGTCGCCGCCGGTAATGACGTTCAATACGCCCGGCGGGAATACGCCCGCAATCAGCTCGGCCATGCGGAGGGTCGCCAGCGGCGTAAACGGCGAAGGCTTCAGCACCATCGTGCAGCCCGAAAGCAGAGCGGGCACAATCTTTTGCACCGCCATCAGTACTGGAAAATTCCAAGGCACGATGCCGCCAACCACGCCCACCGGAACGCGGCGGGTGCGGCTGAGCCGCTTGTCGCTGTCCTCGCTGATTGTCTCTTCGAGACTAAGGGTGGAAAGCGCGCGACTCATGCCGACGCATCCTGCGATTTCGCTGCCCGCCTGCATATGCGGCTTGCCCTGTTCGGACGTCAGCAAGCGCATCAACTCGTCGCTATTCGCCTTGATCGCATCGGCCATTTTGGCAAAGCAGGCGCGGCGCTCTTCAACGCTGGTTTTCTTCCATTTCGGAAACGCAACGCGCGCAGCGGCAACAGCCTTGTCAAGTTCGGCCTGACCGCAATCGGGCACCTGGCCGATAACCTGCTCGGTTGCCGGATTGATGACGTCGATCCATTTGTCGCCCGCAACCAGTTCGCCATTGATCAGATTTCTATACTGCGTCGTCATCGCTAATCTCCTTGTGAGTCTGTTGCCATCATAGCCTAGGCTTTGTCTTTCGCCCAATATTCATCGCGCAGCAGGCGCTTGTATAATTTGCCGGTGTCGTGACGCGGCAATTCGTCTCGGAAGTCTATACGGCGCGGGATTTTGACGCCCGACAGTTTTTCGCGCGCATAAGCGATGAGTTCATCGCGCAATGCCTCGCCTGCATCGGCCATGTCGAGCGGCTGCACCACTGCGATAACCTCTTCGCCCATCTCGTCATGCGGGCCGCCGATGACCGCAACATCGCGCACCTTGGGATGGGTCACGAGATGGTTCTCGATTTCCTGCGGGTAAATGTTCACCCCGCCCGAAATGATCATGAAGCTCTTGCGGTCGGTGA
>JANLSY010000083.1:0-6223 GCA_031362665.1 Sphingomonadales bacterium | reverse complement strand
GCGGACGGCTTCTCGGTGGCTTGGTCGGTGGGCTAAAGGTTTCCAAGAAGGAAGCCAGTGTCTCGCTCTCGGTTGTCAATGTTCGCACCACGGAAATCGAGGCTTTGTCGGAGGGCTATTATCGCAAGTCGGACGTTAGCTGGGGCGCTGGCGGCGGTGCTTGGTGGGGTGGTGGCCTTGCCGGGGCTGGCGGCGGCAGCTACCAGAACAGCGATATCGGCCAGGTGATCGTCCTTGCTTATCTAGATGCCTATAAAAAGATGGTCGGTGAACTGGGCGGGCTACCCGAAAACGCCAGTGCGGCAGCACCGCAAGCCGAATAGATTTAAAGGAGGGGCGCGAACGTATCGCGCCCTTTCAGCTATCGGGTTTTGACATAACTTCCGGGCGCTGATTCCAGCGCCTTCAGTTTGCCTTCACCGGGAATACGGCCATTCTTGGCGACAACCTGTTTTTTGCCGTGCTCTTTAATCCAGCAAAGCCAATCGGGCCACCAGCTGCCCTTGGTTTCGATGGCGCCCTCGATGAATTCTGCGAGGTTGGCTGGTTTCGCGTTGTTGGTCCAATATTGATATTTGTGCTGGACAGGCGGATTCACGACGCCAGCGATATGCCCACTGCCTGCAAGTACAAATTTGACTGGGCCGGTGAAATGGTCCTGCATCTTCCATACGCTCTCGGCTGGCGCAATATGGTCCTCGCGGCCGGCCTGAATGTAGGTCGGTGTTTTTACCTTCCTCAGGTCAATCGGCGTGCCGAGCGCCACCATTTCGTTTGGAATGACCAGTTTGTTATCGCGATAGAGGTCACAAAGATATTCCCGGTGCCAGCGTGCGGGCAGGTTGGTGACATCGCCATTCCAGTGGAGCAGGTCGAATGCCGGATATTCCTCACCGAGGAGGTAGTTCTTGACCACCGTTGACCAGATCAGATCCTTACCGCGCAACAGGTTGAAGCTGAGCGCGAGGAAGCGCCCGTCGAGATAACCCTGCGGTGCGGCGAGTGCCTCGACCATTTTGAGCTGATGGTCGTCGATGAAGTTGAGCAGCTCACCGCCGCGGCTGAAATCGACCTGCGCGGTAAAGAATGTGGCGCTGCGTACTTTGTCTGCTTCACCTTTTGCGGCGAGTATCGCCAGCGTCGCTGCCAATGTTGTCCCGGCCACGCAATAGCCGATCGTGTGGACATCATCGACCTTCAGTGCTTTGCGAACGGTATCGATGGCGTCAATTTGCGCAGCGATGTAATCGTCCCACACAATATCCTTCATCGAACTGTCTGCCGACTTCCATGACACGACGAAAACGGTAATGCCCTGATCAACGCAATATTTGATGAAGCTTTTTTCCGCCGTCAAATCGAGGATGTAGAAGCGGTTAATCCACGGCGGGAAGATGATGAGCGGCGTCTCCAAGACTTCTTCGGTCGAAGGCGCGTATTGGATTAGCTGGTAAAGTGGTGTCTGATGTACCACCTTACCGGGCGTAGCGGCGATATTTTCGCCCAGCCGGAATGCTTCGGGGTCGGTGTGTGTCAACTGCCCACGCTGCATGTCGTGGATCAAATGCTGCATCCCCGACATAAGGCTGGCACCTTTGGTCTCGACCGCTTTTTCCAGCGCGACCGGATTTGTGAAAGGCGAGTTGGCGGGACTCATCGCTTCAACCACCGTACGGATCGCGAATCCAATCTTGGCTTTTTCCGCTTCGGGAATATTGTCGAGCTGCTCCGCAGCACCGAGCATGTAATCCGACATCACCTGATAGCCCTGACGAACAAGGTCGAAAACCGGATGCTCCCATTGCGGGGCGGCAAATCGTCGGTCCTTGGGGTCGATTTTATCTCGGCCGGCCTTGGCGAGCGGCGCGAGAACCTGGCCCCACGCGTCGAGTGCTTTTTGGTAGGCGGTCAGCGGGTCGTTCGCCATGCCAGCCCCGTCGGTCATTTTGGTGAACTGCTCGGGGTCCATGAACGGTGGGAGTTGTGGTGAATCAGCCATGACGTTGCATAACCCAAGCCGCGCTTTTGTCGAAACATAGATTTATTGTGCAGTGCAGCATGGACATTGCGACAAAAAGGGCGCAATGGCCCAAGTATATGACATTTGAAAATATCCCGCCGCTTCTCGACGAAGCGCTTACGCAGCGTGGCTATACCACGCTGACCCCCGTTCAATCCGCCGTTATTGCTCCAGAGGCCGAGGGCCGCGATCTTGTTGTTTCGGCACAGACCGGATCGGGCAAGACAGTCGCCTTTGGCCTCGCGATGGCTCCTCAGATACTCGACGGTGGCATGGTCAGCCTTGCCCGCGAACCTGCCGCGTTGATCATTGCGCCGACGCGCGAACTCGCATTACAGGTGAGCCGCGAATTGATGTGGCTTTTCGGAAAGGCAGGTGTGCGGATTGCCACCTGTGTCGGCGGGATGGACGCATCCAAGGAACGCCGCAACCTAAGCCAAGGTGCCCAGATTGTGGTTGGTACACCGGGACGGCTTCGTGATCACCTCGAACGCGGCGCTCTGGACCTGTCGGCGCTGAAGGTTGCGGTGCTGGATGAGGCCGACGAAATGCTCGATATGGGCTTTCGCGAAGAACTAGAAGAAATTCTGAATGCAACGCCGGAAGGTCGCCGGACATTGTTGTTTTCGGCCACTATGCCGAAGCCGATCGTGTCGCTGGCAAAACGCTACCAGCACGATGCGCTACGCATCTCAACTGTAGGTGAAGACCGCGGCCATGGCGACATCAGCTATCAGGTCGTGACCGTTGCTCCACCAGACATCGAGAACGCAGTAGTTAATCTGTTACGTTTACACGAGGCTGAAACGGCTATCCTGTTTTGCGCGACGCGCGAAAATGTCCGCCGCCTGCACGCAAGTCTAACCGAGCGCGGTTTCAATGTCGTCGCGCTTTCGGGGGAACATTCACAATCCGAGCGTAATCAGGCGTTGCAGGCGCTTCGCGACCGTCGCGCCCGGGTTTGCGTTGCGACCGATGTTGCTGCTCGCGGTATCGATTTGCCGAATCTTTCATTGGTGGTGCACGTCGAATTGCCGCGCGATGCCGAAGGATTACAACATCGTTCCGGCCGGACAGGTCGCGCCGGGCGAAAGGGCACTGCTGTGCTGATCGTTCCTTATCAGCGTCGCAAGCGCGTGGAATCGATGCTGCGTGGTGCGAAGATTGAGGCTGACTGGATTAAGGTGCCAACGGGCGCAGATATCCGCGCCAAGGATCATGAACGTTTGCTCGAAACGCTCCTGACACCGGTAGAGGTCGAGGAAGAAGACCGGGCTTTGGGTGCAAAACTGCTCGAAACAATGTCGGCAGAAGATATTGCCGCAGCTTTAGTCCGCGTGCACCGGGCAAAAATGCCTCAGGCCGAAGATATGCTGGATGACGGTAGTCGGGAGCGTCAGCCGGAAAGCCACCGTGCAGGCTTTGATGATTCTGTCTGGTTCAAACTCAACATCGGTCGGCGTAACAACGCCGATCCCAAATGGATATTGCCGTTGCTGTGTCGCCGTGGCGGCGTTACCAAAAACGACATCGGCGCGATCCGTATCGCTGCCAATGAAACGCATGTCGGCATCGCTGCCGCTGCTGTCGCTAAATTCAGCAAAGCTATCGCCCAACCCGGTCATGAGGAAGACAATGATGTCGAAATCGTCCAGGCAAGCGGACCTCCGCGTGAAGCGGCACGCGAGAACAAGCGGATGGGACGCGATGGCGGACGTCCGCCACGGCCGCAGCTTGGGGTTGCGCCGCGTGGCGATGGCCCGCGTGGCGACGGTCCTCGCGGCGGTCCGCCAAGACGCGATGGTGCACGACCTTTCCGCAAGGATGGCCCGCCGCCTTCGAAGCATGGCGTAAAGCACAAGGCGAAGGGCAATCGTCCGCGCTAGTTTCGCTGGAAATGGAAGAAAACATCGCCCATTAGGGCTGCTCTGTAACTTTCAACTACGAAACGGGAGCAAATGTCCGAAGAATTCTACCGCATCAAGCGCCTGCCGCCTTATGTCATCGCAGAAGTCAATGCGATGCGCGCGGCGGCACGCTCTGCGGGTGAGGACATTATCGACCTCGGCATGGGCAACCCCGACCTGCCACCGCCGCCGCATGTAATCGAGAAATTGTGCGAAGTGGCGCAGAAGCCCGATGCCCACGGTTACTCGGCCTCGAAAGGTATCCCCGGGCTTCGCAAGGCACAGGCGAATTATTACGCCCGCCGGTTCGGAGTGGATGTCGATCCCGAAACCGAAGTCGTGGTGATGATGGGCTCGAAAGAGGGCCTCGCCAGCCTCGCCACCGCGATTACCGCACCGGGCGATGTCGTGCTGGCGCCGAACCCCAGCTACCCGATCCATACGTTCGGTTTCATCATCGCAGGAGCAACAATCCGTTCGGTGCCGACAACGCCGGACGAGAATTACTTCCGCTCGCTCGAACGCGCGATGGCCTTCACCGTACCGCGTCCGTCGATATTAGTGGTGAACTATCCGTCCAATCCCACCGCCGAGACTGTCGATCTCGCGGTCTACGAGCGGCTGGTGGCCTGGGCCAAGGAAAACAAGGTCTGGATATTGTCCGACCTAGCCTATTCCGAGCTCTACTTCGACGGCAACCCGACGCCTTCGATTTTACAGGTGAAGGGCGGCAAGGATGTCGCGGTCGAATTTACCTCCTTGTCCAAAACCTATTCGATGGCGGGGTGGCGTGTCGGTTTTGCCGTGGGCAATAAGCAACTTATTGCCGCGATGACGCGGGTCAAAAGCTATCTCGATTATGGTGCCTTCACCCCCATACAGGCCGCAGCCTGCGCTGCACTCAACGGTCCACAGGATATAGTCGAGCAAAACAGGCAACTCTATCACAAGCGCCGCGACATATTGGTCGAGGCCTTTGGTCGCGCTGGTTGGGACATACCGCCGCCTAAGGCCTCAATGTTCGCCTGGGCACCGTTGCCGCCTGCATTGGCACATTTGGGTAGTCTTGAATTTTCGAAACAGATGCTCACCCACGCCAAAGTCGCGGTCGCACCGGGTGTCGGCTATGGCGAGGATGGCGAAGGTTTTGTCCGCATTGCGATGGTGGAGAACGAGCATCGGCTTCGTCAGGCGGCGCGCAATGTGAAGGCGTACCTCAAATCAATGGGCGTCAATACGCCCGGCCAATCCAAAGCAATCTGACATGGCGCGGTCCGACTTCGCCTTCCACCATCGTTTCCGTGTGCGCTGGTCAGAGACCGATGCACAGGGAGTGGTGTTCAACGCCCGCTATCTCGATTATGCTGACATTGCGATCACTGAATATTGGCGCGCAGCGAAGCTGCGGGAGCAGGCAGGGGATGATCCGCTGGAGTTCCACGTCAAGAAGGCGACCGTTACCTGGTTCGCGCCGATCTTGCCCGACGAGATGATCGAAGTCATGGCGCGAACAATCGCGACGGGCCGGACCAGCCTGACACAAACGGTCGAAATTCACGGGAGCCGCGAAGACGGCGGTGACGATTTGCGCGCTACGGTCGATCTGGTCAGTGTATTCGTGGACCTTGCCACCCACAGGCCACAGATTTTGCCCGAATGGATCGGTCCGCTGTTCGTCGCATTCGACGCAGCTGCACCCAGCGCCGTGCTTGTCAGCGAAACAGCTTAAAGTTAGGGCATTCAACATGTTCTTGGGTCGCATATTGTTTATCGTACTTTTGCTTGCGTCGGTAGCAGGCTGCAAACCTGTCGAGGAAGCCAACGGGCGACCTGCCACTTCGCTTGAATTCCCCAAACCCTATCGTCCGGTTTCCGAAGCTGGCGACACCCAATATTCGACCGAAGCCGCGCGCGATGAAGCGGGCGAGGCCGAGTTCGTTATGGACTGGGCGGGCATTAAACTCGGCACGACCGTCGCAGATATCGGTGCCGGCGAGGGCTATTACACTATCCGTCTTGGTGAGCGGGTGGGGCCAAAGGGGCGGGTTTTGGCGCAGGATATCAATCGCGGCGCGCTTGACCGTCTGGGTGAGCGTGTCACCCGCGAGCAGCTCGACAATGTCGCTATCAAGGAAGGCGCAGTCGATGATCCGCGTCTACCCGAAAACAGCTTTGATCGCGTGTTCATGGTTCATATGTATCATGAAGTGGGTGAACCCTACGCCTTCCTCTGGCGTCTGCGGCCAGCGCTGGCAAAGGGTGGCGAAGTGATTGTCGTCGACCGCGACCGCCCGAC
>JANLSY010000061.1:0-6103 GCA_031362665.1 Sphingomonadales bacterium | reverse complement strand
AAATCGGGCTGGATGATGACCAGTGCGCTGGGTAGAATCAACAACGCCGCGACCGGCCAGACGGCGTCGAAGCTGAATATCCGGTTAGGGGGCAAGCGATCGAAAAACCATGCTGCCGCCAGAACCATGACGGGTTTCATCAACTCGGACGGCTGGAGCGAAACGATCCCTAGGTCGATCCAGCGCCGACTACCGCCGCCGACAAAGCCCAAGAGCTCGACCGCTATCAACATGATCAGCAAAATAAGATAGACAGGAAAGGTAATGTTTTTCCAGAAATCCAATGGCATTCGCGACATGACCAGCGCCATGGCAAGGTAGAGCAGAAAACGTATAACATGTTTGCCCGCCCAAGGCTCGAAATGCCCTCCCGCCGCCGAATACAACACGGTCGCACCGAAACCGACTAAAGCGCTTAGGATAAATATTACCCGCCAAGGCAGGCTGGCGATGGGGGCGGGGACGATAGTGTTCATATCGAAGAGGGATCCACTGGCGGTGGCGGTGCTGGCTGGCCCTGATACGCGTTATATTTTGCAGCCATACGCTGTTCGATATTGCCGCCCCAACCCGCCTCGAGCGCCTCTAACGACTTCATCGCTTGTTCGCGGTCGTAGATAAAGGTTAGCACGTCTTTGGCTATCGGCGCTGCCGCCCGCGCGCCGCCCAGACCATGTTCAATTACAACCGAAGCGCCATAACGCGGATTATCGACCGGTGCGAAGCACACAAACAGGCCGTGATCGCGATATTTCCACTCGCCCGACTGACCGCGTTGCGACCCTGCGATCCGGCGAACCTGCGCGGTGCCTGTCTTGCCCGCCATCGCGATGTCGGGCAGCAGCAATTTGCTACGAACCGCTGTCCCCGCGCCGTTGACCACACGGTTCATGCCGTCGCGCACCACTGCAAGATGTTCTTCCGGGAAAGGCAGTTGTTTTGGAGCAGGCCGTTTTTTCAAAAGGATTTCGGGCTGGATATCGAGGCCCGACGCGATCCGCGCCGCCATCATCGCCAGCTGGAACGGGCTGACTGAGACATAGCCTTGTCCGATCGTGGCATTCAAAGTGTCGGAATCGCTCCATTTCTGGTCATATTTTCTCATCTTCCATTCGCTGTCTGGTATGGTGCCGTATCGTTGCGACGGGAAGGGGAGCGGGAATTCCTGGCCAAGTCCCAGCGCCTTGGCAAACGGCGCAATTGCATCATAGCCGATGCGCCTGCCCATGGAATAGAAATAGGTGTTGCAGCTTTTCATGATTGCATTGGGCATATTCATTGGCCCGTGGCGACCGAGACATTTGAAAACGCGGTTGCCTAATCGGTAGCCGCCGCCGCATGTGACCGTTTCGTCTGGGTCAACGCCATGATGCAGCAGAGCCAATGCCGCCGCCGGCTTGACTGTCGATCCAGGCGGATAAAGACCTTGCAATGCCTTATTGAGCATCGGGATATGATCGTCCGAATTGAGCATTTTCCATTCCACCCGGCCGATACCGTCGGAAAAGCTGTTCGGGTCGTAACAAGGCATTGATGCCATCGTAAGGATATCGCCGGTCAGGCAGTCGAATATCACAACCGAACCGGACTCAAGCCCGAGACGCCGCGCGGCATAATTATGCAGATCTATGTCGATAGTCAGCTGCACCGGTTTGCCCGGAATGTCGGGGCGCGTAGTTAGTTCGCGGACGATCTTGCCGCGTGCGGTGACCTCTGTGCGCTTGGCGCCCGGCTGGCCCTGCAGCAGGTCTTCCAGCGTCTTTTCAAGTCCGTCTTTGCCGACCTTGAAGCCCGGTGTAATGAGCAGCGGGTTCTTGTTCTGCTGATATTCTTCCGCCGAAACGGTGCCGACATAGCCGACCAGATGCCCCACCGCCGCGCCCGTGGGGTAATAGCGCGAATAGCCCTGACGCGGGCTGACGCCGGGAAGATCAGGAAGGCGAACGCTAACTGCAGCAAAGCGTTCATAATCAAGGCCGTCGGCGACTTGAACCGGTTGGAAACCTTGCGCCGCCTTGAGTTCGCGGTTGATCCGGTCGATTTCGTCGGAATCGAGCGACAACAATTCGGCCAGGGTGGCAATGGTTGCTTCCTTGTTGACCAGCCGGTCGGGAATGATGTCGACGCGAAAATCCGAGCGGTTGTTGGCGATCGGTTTGCCATAGCGATCGATAAACCAGCCCCGACGCGGCGGAATAATTGTGAGGTTGACGCGGTTGCTTTCGGCAAGGAGCTTGTACTTCTCGTTATCAGCGACAGCGATATAGGACATACGCGCGGCAACAATTGTGCCGACAGCTGCCTGCACCCCGCCGACGAACATCGCGCGTCGCGTGAAGGTGAAATCAAGCTGTCCTGAAGTAACCTGCTTTTCGATCTTCATGTTGCCAGTCGCCAGCTATCCAGACGTGCGCATATTCGCACCACCAGCGGATATAGCAATATCGACAGGACGATTTGTGGTAGTAGAATCATCGGGCTGGGCGCGGCATGCGCCATTCCGGCAATCCACAGACCCCCCAGCAGGACAGCGGTGATAAGCAGCGCCGCAATCAGCCAGTCCTGGATATGGTCGCGCCAGATCGCGCGCGAATCGATGACTTCGATGGTCAGCATTGCCAATGACCAGAGCAGGCCTGCGCTGCCGAATGGTTGACCGCTAAAGACATCGTCCATGAGGCCGAACGGAACGCCTGACCAAACCGGAAGCAGACCCGGGCGCATCAGCCGCCAGCTAAGGAACATCAGCAAACCAAAGGGCGGCAGGATTGGTTGCATCGTCAGAATGGGCAACGTTGTTATGGTCGATCCGAGCACGACCGACGCAATCGGTATCGCCAGCATTCTGAACAGGGACTGTTCGCGGTCGAAGCGGCTTTCATATTCGCGACCGGGGCGCAAAGGCAGGCGGATCGCGGTAACGGGGTTTTTCACTCCGCCACCTCGCGGGTGGCGCCGTCTGGCGCAATCGCCTGCTGCGCGGTGCGGGCCTCACCCTGATAGGCTTTCATGACGATGGCGTAGGGCGTGTTGGCAGGGTCAGCAAGCGGGAGGGCAAGCGCGCCTTCATTGGTACGGCGGATGACGCGCGCGAACGGGATGTTGGGCTGGTAAAGTCCGCCATTGCCCGAAGTCACGATGATGTCGCCGATCTTGAACGGGCTTTCGCCGAGGTTGAGTGGCTTGATGACGACAAGGCCATTGCCAAGTCCGGTCGAGAAGGCGGGTAAACCGTCGCTGGCCCGCATGACAGGCACCAGGTTTTCTGCGTCGGTGATAAGCAATATGCGAGCCGTCGTCGGGCCGATTTCGATAACGCGCCCGATAAGTCCCGAAGGTCCGCGCACCGGCTGGGCACGCTGGACCGCATAATTAGAACCGATCGACAAAGTCGCAATTCGGCGCGTGCTCGAAGCTGTCGAGCTGATTAGACGACCAATCGCAACCTGCTCAGGCGCATCTTCCTGCAATTTGAGCAACCCACGAAGACGCGCATTTTCGACGCGCAATGCTTTGGCTTCAATCAGCTTCGTCCGATTGGCTTTCGCCTCCTTGACCAGCGCAGCGTTTTTGGAAGCCGCGTTGAAATAGGCTGAGATATTGCCGCCAACATCGTTTGCCGTTCGGCGAATGCTGTTGAAGAAGCGCGAAACCGGAGCTGTGATTTCCGCTCCAGCCGCGCGCAATGCTGCAAAGCCGGTGGGATCGGCGACCGAAATAACCAGCAGCAAGGCGGCCAACATCGTCAACCCGATCGCAATCACATAGGTCGCGAATAGGCCATATTGCGCTTTCCGGGAAAATCCGGGGCGCCGATGGGGCGGCGGCGCCATGCTGTTTTGCTTACGCTGTCAGCAGGACGCCGCGGAAGATCGGATCTTCCATCGCCCTGCCGGTGCCGATGGCAACGCAGGTCAGTGGGTCTTCCGCCACTGTTACGGGTAGCCCGGTTTCATCGCGCAGATATTCGTCGATACCCTGCATCAACGCACCGCCGCCGGTAAGGACGATACCTTGGTCGACAATGTCAGCCGCCAGTTCGGGCGCGGTGTTTTCGAGCGCAATGCGTACACCTTCGAGAATAGTGCCGATAGGTTCGGACAACGCCTCGGCGATCTGGCCCTGATTAATCGAAATTTCCTTGGGCACGCCGTTCACAAGATCCCGACCCTTGATATGCAGCGTATGGCCAATGCCGTCCGCGGGTGGACGCGCCGTACCGAAATCCTTTTTGATACGCTCGGCAGTGGCTTCGCCGATTAGCAGGTTGTGGTGTCGTCGGACGTAAGAGACAATCGATTCGTCCATCTTGTCACCTCCCGTACGCACCGAGGTAGTGTAGGCCAGACCGCGCAGCGAAAGCACAGCAACTTCGGTGGTGCCGCCACCGATATCGACGACCATTGACCCGATTGGTTCAGTTACTGGCATGTCGGCACCAATGGCCGCAGCCATCGGTTCTTCGATCAGGAACACTTGGCTCGCGCCCGCATTCGATGCAGCGTCACGGATTGCGCGGCGCTCGACCGAAGTCGAGCCCGAAGGAACGCAGATAACGATTTCGGGATAACTAAACATCCGGCGCTTGCCGTGCACCTTGTGGATGAAGTGCTTGATCATTTGCTCGGCGACATCGATGTCGGCGATAACGCCGTCACGCAAAGGGCGGATGGCTTCAATGCTGTCCGGGGTCTTGCCCATCATCAGCTTGGCGTCGTCGCCCACGGCTTTGACGCGCTTGATGCCGTTCAATGTTTCGATGGCCACCACCGATGGTTCGTTCAGGACGATACCCTGGCCGCGAACATAAACCACGGTGTTTGCTGTGCCGAGGTCAATCGCCATATCCTGCGACGCGAAACGAAATAATTTGCCGAATACCATTTACTTAATCCACCCAATCCCGGTCTGGAGAGAATCCATTTGAGCACGCCCAAAATAATCGCGCGGTCCTAGCGGAATTTGCTGTTTTAAAAAACAGGTATTTGGCTGGAATGCGAACGATTAAGGAGTCGCCTGCCAGCGGCGCTTGGGCTAGGAATACGCCCATGTCAATAAGAAGACTCCCGGAAAATTTGGTCAATCGCATTGCTGCCGGTGAAGTGGTGGAAAGACCAGCCAGTGCGTTGAAGGAACTGGTTGAAAACGCCATTGATTCAGGCGCGCTAACCATATCGGTGCGTTTGGCGGCTGGCGGGATCGATTTGATCGAAGTGACCGATGATGGCTGCGGTATGAAACCCGCCGATATGGCGCTGGCGCTGGAACGGCATGCGACGTCGAAGCTGCCTGACGAAGATATCGAAATGGTTTCGACGTTGGGCTTTCGCGGCGAAGCACTGCCATCGATTGCCAGCGTGTCGCGGATGATGCTGGAAAGCCGTGTCGGTGCATTCGAAGGCTGGCAGCGTATCGTCGATCATGGCGTGCTGGAAGGCGAGGGGCCTGCCTCGATTCCGCCCGGAACGCGCGTTCGCGTCGAGAACCTGTTCGGCAATGTACCCGCCCGTCGCAAATTCCTGCGCAGCCCACGCGCCGAATATGCCGCCGCACTTGATACCATGAAGCGGCTGGCGATGGCGCGGCCCGATATTGGCTTTTCCGTGGAGCATGACGGGCGTCGCGTGCTGGCGGTGCAGCCCGATATGTCTCGGCCCGAACGCGTCGCGGCGCTGACCAGCGGCGAGTTGATCGACAACAGCGTCGGTCTGGATTTCGAACGCGAGGGCATAAGGCTAGGTGGCATCGCCAGCCTTCCGACCTATAATCGCGGTGTCGCCGATCATCAGTTCCTGTTTGTCAACGGCCGTCCGGTGAAGGACCGCCTGCTGATCGGCGCAGTCCGCGGCGCCTATGCCGAAATGCTGGCGCGTGACCGCCATGCTGTGGTTGCGCTATTTCTAGACCTGCCACCGACCGAAGTTGACGTAAATGTCCATCCTGCCAAGACCGAAGTCCGCTTTCGCGAGCCTGCGCTCATTCGCGGCATGATCGTGTCAGGCCTGCGCCACGCGCTTGACCAGTCAGGCTTCCGTGCCGTGCAGCGACCAGCCGCCGACGCGCTTGCGGCGTGGCAGCAGGAACCTGTCCGCACGGCGCAGGG
>JANLSY010000135.1:0-5813 GCA_031362665.1 Sphingomonadales bacterium | reverse complement strand
GCCGATGATGGAGTAAGAAGATGGCCGATAGCAATGCTACGCTGAAAATTGGTGAGACCAGTTACGATTTGCCAGTGATGAAAGGGACCGAAGGTCCTGATGTTTTGGATATCCGTAAATTATACGGCGTTTCAGACCATTTCACCTTCGATCCTGGCTTTACTTCAACGGCAAGCTGCGAATCGGCGCTCACGTTTATCGATGGCGACAAGGGCGTTTTACTCCATCGCGGATATTCTATTGAAGAGTTGTCCGAAAAATCGAGCTTCATGGAAGTTTCCTACCTTCTGCTCAATGGTGAACTTCCCAGCAAGCAACAGCTTTCGGATTTCAGCTATACCATCTCGCGTCATACGATGCTGCATGAGCAATTGGCGACATTTTATCGCGGCTTCCGCCGCGACGCGCATCCGATGGCAATCATGTGCGGCGTCGTCGGCGCGCTTAGCGCATTTTACCATGACTCGACGGATATCGCCGACCCAACGCACCGGATGATTTCGAGCCATCGTTTGATTGCCAAGATGCCAACTATTGCGGCGATGGCATATAAATATTCGGTGGGTCAGCCATTCGTCTATCCCGACAACAGCCTGTCCTACACCGGCAATTTTCTTCGTATGACTTTCGGGGTTCCAGCAGAGCCTTACGTTGTGAATCCAGTGATCGAAAAAGCGCTGGACCGGATTTTCATCCTGCATGCCGATCATGAGCAGAATGCGTCGACATCAACGGTCCGTCTCGCTGGATCGTCCGGTGCCAACCCGTTCGCCTGTATCGCTGCCGGCATCGCCTGCCTTTGGGGTCCCGCGCATGGCGGCGCCAATGAAGCGGCACTTAACATGCTCCGCGAAATCGGCACCGTTGATAAAATTCCGCACTATATCGAGCGTGCCAAGGACAAGAACGATCCGTTCCGCCTGATGGGCTTCGGACACCGCGTTTACAAAAACTACGATCCGCGGGCGACGGTAATGCAGAAAACGGTGCGCGAAGTGTTGAGCGAACTGAAGGTCAGCGACCCGATTTTTGATGTTGCGCTCCAACTCGAGGAAATGGCGCTCAACGATCCGTATTTCATCGAGAAAAAGCTGTTCCCGAACGTTGATTTCTATTCGGGCATTATCCTGTCTGCGATCGGTTTCCCGACCGACATGTTCACCGTGCTGTTCGCGCTATCGCGCACAGTCGGTTGGGTGGCGCAGTGGAACGAAATGATTTCGGATCCCGGCCAGAAAATCGGTCGGCCTCGGCAACTTTACACCGGACCGACGGCCCGCCCTTATCCGGGCTAAATTGGAATTATTGGCCGCTTGGCAGGCGGAGGACGAATCTCGCGCCTCCGCCTTCGGCTTCGTTCACTGATATTTCGCCACCCATCGCCTTTGCCAAACGGGACGAGATATATAATCCAAGTCCGCTCCCTCCGTCACCGGATCGGCCAAGACGTTCAAATTTTTGGAATATTTTTTCGCGATCTTCGGGCTGAATACCAGCTCCCTGATCACTTACCGAAATCATTGAAGACGCTTCTGACTGTTTCGTCTCGATTGTTATTTCGGTACCGTCGGGCGAGTAGCGTATCGCGTTGTTCACGAGATTGAGCAAAATTTGCAAAGTACGGCGAAATTCAGCGATCGCAGGCACTTTGTCAATCTCGAGTGGCGTCAATATACGAATACTATGGTCGGCTGCCTTAAGTGCCAAAAGCCCAGCGACACGCCTTGCCACATCACCCAGTTCAATTCGGTCTTGAGCCGTTTTGAAGTCAGGACGCTCGACCGCCTCCAGATCACCCAAATCATCAACAAGCGCCGACAAATGCCGCGCAGCATTCACGATATCGCGCGCATAAAGTGCATAATTTTCGCGGATCGGTCCCTGAAGTTCGCTGCCAATCGTCTCGGCATTGGCGATAATACGGCCCAATGGCTGACGCAAAACCGGCGCCAGGTGTTTACCGAACATTGCGTCGGGCGTGTCGCGTGTTGCAGGGCTTAGGTTGACGGTCTCTGATGGTGAAATTGTGTTAAACAGCAATTGGTAATTGTCTGAATGCACCTGCCCGGTCACCGCAAATGGCTGCCCATCAAAAATGCGATTTAACCGCCGTGCAGATATTCCGACGCGCTGCGCCATGGCATCGACCAGCAAGGACAGGCCATCATCCGTTTCGAACAGATCGCGCAAAACCTCGAAGCCGTCACGACCGAAATCCGCAGGTGCAAGCCCTTGGGCCGCAACTCCGCTTACCCGTAACAGTCGATACCTGGAATCAAATTGCATCACGCCAGCATGTGCCAGTGACACGCTGTTCAAATCGGCACGTTCCGATTTGGATCCCGATGGCAGTACTTGCCAACTAACAATGGAAAGTCTGGCCAAGTTCGATTCAGGACTTACCTCCACCCACAATTCAAGATGCTCGGCATCATCCGCGACCCGGACTGCCCGCGAAAGTCGCATTTGCAAGCGTATTGCAAGTTGCGCCAGACTGGCGAGCGCCGGGATTGCCAGGATACCACCTTCTATGCCCCCCGCCCGTCGATTGAGCGAAGCCAGTGCTTCGTCCGCTCGCAGCAGGCGACTGTCGCTATCGACTTCTGCGAATATCGGCCGCAATAAATGGGAGGCCGAATTCATGGCTGTCCAAACGCCAGATAATTTGTACGAGCCGCTGCCCATTTTGCTATTTCTGCCTCGGCATCATGTCGTTCTAACATTGCGTAGCCAGCATCGAATATACCCGCTTCGCGAGCTGTCAGCGAACCACCACGAACAAGATATATGGTTTCGGTCGAGTCAATTTTGGACACGCCAGCGGCGGCTAGCATGACGGCATAGGGCCCGCTTGATCCTGCAGCCATAAGTCGGACGACGTGGTCTTGATCCAATCCCAGCAACGCAGACAACGCCGCGACGTGCAGATGGACGCCAGCAGTCGCGAGGGTGAGAAAACCTGAACGCTCTGCTTCATTGCAAAAATGGACGATCTTTGCGGCTGCCGATTGCGCACGATTTGCTTCCGAATATTGAGCGATAGCGGCACGAACAGCCGCAATCACGTCGGGTTGCCTAGCACCCTTACTGATTTCATGTGCTGCTGCAACGCGCCAGCATAACTTATGAAACAACTCGGCAGACAACGTATAATGTGAATTGCCCGATGCGTGCCGATGCAAGCTTTCGGCGGCAAGCAGTGTTTGCGCGGCGTCGGCAATGTTGTCGTTAGGATGGTCGAGCAATCGAGTAAACAGGCTTGCATCACCATTTTTAACGGCAACTTCAAGAGAGTCCTCGGCCACGCGCGCGAGTATGAAATCGATTAAATCGGGTTCACGCAAAAATCCCGAACGAGCGAGGATCGGCCAGGTTGAAAGGCGTTCGCCAGCATCAATGGGTAGAATCGCCGCCTCAATATCCAAAATGATCTGACGAAGGCGGGTCGAAACTGCGGCAACCATCGCCTCGCTCGGCGGTGCTAACGCCATCGGAAAAATGACCGTTGCCACGTCTGCGCACAGGGCGTTTATGTCGCGCGCATGGTCTGCGGCGACTTTCAGAAGTTGGTCATTATGATCCACGCCGTGATCCAACGGAATTCCCATGCCGGTATTAGCCCACACGCTAGCAAATATGGGTTAATGGCGCTTTAAGCGTGATTGGTGTTTCTGGTTCTATTAGCAGGCAAATACATCCCAGCTATCAGCATGCCAAGTTGGGCAAGCACAATCCATTTCGCAGCTGCTCCAAAAATTGTTGCGGTCGTTGCTACGAGCATGATCAAAAGCAGAAGGGCTGGTGATCGCAGCACAGGTCCGGCCCATTGCGGCAAAGCAATTTTGTACGACAAAAACATCAAACCCGCAGCAATCAGCACGAAAGTTGGTGGGTCAGATCCATAGACCGTACTTGTTCGGGCAACAAAAATCGCCGAAATGACAATCATCGTCCAAAACAGTATATGCTGCCACCGATTCAGGTTTGTCTCGCTGTCAAACCCTCGAACGACATTAAAAATTGTATTCAAGAAAACCGCCATGAGCGCCATGACTGCTGCGGTCGCAGCCCAACCCAGCATCGCGAAACTGGCGCTTCCGGTTGCACAGATTATGCGCAATGCCGCAACTATTGTTCCACCATTCGGTGAATGCCAGATCGGTGGCGCCAACAGCTTGGCCAAATTGCCGAACAGATGCTTTTCCAGAAAGCCATTTGGTTTATCACATCTCGCAGCTAACATCATTGCCACGATTTGGTCAGCATCCGCTGCGTTGGAAACAGGCAAAATATCGCCATTATGAAGGCTTGCTTGAGCAATGGGTTCAAACCTTACGCCATCTTGAATCGCTAGACGTAAAAGTGATGATGCAATGCTCCAACCTTCCGGTAATTCTCCCAAAGAACGCGCCATTGCTGCTTCGATAATCGCAAATCCGGCCCACCGTGTGTTGAGATCAATTCTTTCGAACAGCGCATTCTCGGCGCGCCCATCAAGGGTTGCGACGAAAGGCGGCTTTTTAATGACCAGCTCGTCAATTATCGCTTGCGAAAAATAATGTGCCTCTGCCTGAACAACCAGCCTTTGATCGGGTTTGAGGAAATCTTGTAAATCGTTCGCCGATCTGACGAACTCAACGCGCGCTCCGTTGCTGCGGAAGCTGTCGGCAAGATTAAGTAATTCGCCGGGGATTGTATCCACTTCAATCAGGAAAGTTACGACACCCCGACGGTAAAGCGCACGCATCTGGTATTCGAGCAGAGGCCGTCCGGCGATACTTTGCAACGCGCCTCGATTTCCGTTCGCATCGGCTACACTGGCCGCTGACAACAACGCAACATAATCAATTTCGGGAACGACATCCGACACCATGCCGCCGATATGGACGATATGTACCCTTTGCCAACTATTTTATTACCGGACGCCTCGCTCAGGCGATATCGTGCGTTTCAATTTCGGCAATTGCTTCGCCGAGCTTGCGGATCACCACCGGATCGCCCGGTGCGCCTTCGCTCGCTTCGTCGG
The DNA here is from genome assembly GCA_031362665.1 of Sphingomonadales bacterium. Classification (GTDB taxonomy): domain Bacteria; phylum Pseudomonadota; class Alphaproteobacteria; order Sphingomonadales; family Sphingomonadaceae; genus Sphingorhabdus_B. The sequence goes on along the minus strand of JANLSY010000135.1, from coordinate 787 downwards.
CCAATGCCATGAGCCTGGCAGCGCCGAAACTGGCAGCCAAACCCTTCAGCCGCCAGCTGGTATATTGCCAGTTGGCATCGCAGCGTGACCGCGAAAGTAGGCTCAACTGCCGCTTTGCGCTTTCAACGAACGTGGCACGCAGCTCCAGAATAAGAGCACTGTCGTCGCCGGCAGCCGCTTTCAATGCTGTGTCAAAAGAGCCATAATCCATAGACATTCGACACTTATAGCCAACATAGGGTTAAGTTTGCGTTTCCCTGTGGATAAATTATGGTAAACAGGTTGACATGACCGCTCATTCAAAAATCGTCGGCCTTACGCGCCAGTTGGAACCGAATACGGATGACCAACTCCCCGATATCGTAACCGAAGAAGCGGATCCGTTGCTAGGCAGCGATGCTGCTTACGATGAATTTCCGGAGAGTTATAACTACGAAGACGAGGCGACCCAAGGCAGATCTTGGACTGCGTTCGTTCTGCCGTCACTGCTGCTATTGGCTGGACTGGCATGGAGCGGATTTTTCGGTTGGACATATTTCGGAGAAGTGCGCGGTGGCATCGGCGCTGATCGGGGAATTACGCTGGTGAGCATGTGGGCGACGCCAGCGTTGCTGCTCGCCGTCGTCTGGTTGCTAGCGATGCGCCATAGCCGAGCCGAAGCAGCGCGCTTCGGCAATGTTGCGCAGCTATTACGGACCGAAAGCGAAGCACTCGAGAAGCGGATGCGGACGGTCAATGAAGAAATTTCCACCGCTCGTGAATTTTTGGCGCAAAACGCGCGCGAACT
>JANLSY010000037.1:0-10929 GCA_031362665.1 Sphingomonadales bacterium | reverse complement strand
GTTGGTGTAGCGATATTTGACCTTCACAAGCTCGCGCGAGATGAACAGATCCTCGCTGTCCATGCTGATCGCGTCATTCTGTTGCAATTCCAGCCCGCCGAGACCGACCGCTGCGCTGCTGTCATTGGCGGATGCCGTGACGGTCAATGACATGCCACCGAGAAATGCCAAAAACGGAGCCAGAAATCTCAGGTTCATAGAAAGTGCTTATGGCAAAGTGCTTCAGACATGACAAGCAGGGCGGAGTAGGGAGCGCGATGGTTGCAAAATGGTTTATGGGCGTCGCCATAGCTCTGGCATTCGGGTCGGACGCGGCGATAGCCGAAAGCAAGCCGGCCAAGTCGCGCACAATTGAACTGGATGTCGACAAACCGCTGCCCGCGTTAATCGAAGGGCAGGCGGCACAGCTGGAAGTTGTCAGCGGCTTTGTCGATCGATTGACGCTGAACCCCGAATTCGTTGCGAAGCATGGTATAAAACCCGCCACACTGATGGGTAACGCAGATGTCAACTTCTGGGGAAAGCGCGAAATTAAAGGGAAGAACCGACCGATCAGCTATGAAATTGGCGGCGCAAAGGAAAAAGGCCGTGCGTTTTGGTTCTTCGATGTTCCGCAATCCAATATGGATGGCAGAATTGGACCATTTGCGATACCATATGATATCGTCGTCATCCGCTTATCCGCGCCTACGCCAGATGAGAAAACGCACAGCCTGTTCTATTTCGGCGATGTGAGTAACGGCAGCAATGGCGGGCATGTCGATCCGACATTCCGCACCACTGTTAACTTCGCCGTAGAAAAGCGATCCCCATATCCGCTTGCTTCGGCTGCCACCGGCGCTGCCATTGCGGCTGCATATGGTGGCACCTTATCGGGCGACGTTTGGGAAGAAGAAATTGCTTTCGGGGTGAAGCGACCGGTGCGGCTGCTGTCGCTGAAGACTCCATTCAAAATCGGCCAGTTCAGCTTCTCGGAAATTGCCGTCCGAGCGCGCAGCGGCGGCGATGGTGGTGGAGCCGGAGATGCCATCGCCGAAGCCGCCAGTCAGAATTCGGAAGATCCGGCGGAAATTGTCGTACTGGGCACGGGCAAGAAAGCCAGGCAACCGATATTCACGTTCGACATTGGCCGAAATTTTCTGGATTCATGCTCGACAATAGCCTTCGACAAAGTTGCCAAACAGATAAGGCTAAGTTGCCGTAGCCGCTGAGCTCTGCCAAGGCGCTGTCATGGCGGCTCAAAACAATTATGATGCGATAATCCTGGGTGCTGGCGGCGCGGGTTTGATGTGCGCACTTACCGCAGGGCAAAACGAACGGCGGGTGCTGGTTATCGACCATGCCACGGGACCGGGGAAGAAAATCCTTATTTCCGGGGGCGGTCGGTGCAATTTCACCAATGTGAATGCGACCGCGGCGCATGCGCAGGAGCGCTATCTTTCGGCTAACCCGCATTTTGCCAAGTCGGCGCTCGGGCGCTATACGCCCGCAGATTTCATCGAAATGGTCAAAGCGCATGGCATTGCCTTTCACGAAAAAACCTTGGGTCAGCTTTTTTGCGATGGCAGCGCGCGGCAGATTGTCGGGATGCTGATGGAAGAATGTGACCGGTCGGCTGCTTTAGGCGGGCACGTCGATTTCGCCTTCAACTCGCCGATTGGCCAAGTGTTACACGACGGCAGCGAATATCGCGTGTCATATAATGGGCTCAATGCAACGGCGCCGTCACTGGTCATTGCCACCGGCGGCCCCAGTATTCCCAAAATGGGCGCGAGCAGTTTCGCTTATGATCTGGCGCGGCAGTTTGGCCTCAAGATCGTAGAGCCGCGTCCGGCGTTGGTGCCGCTGACGCTGGGCGGAGATGATATTTTGTTCCGTGAATTGTCTGGGGTGTCGGCAGAGGTCGTCGCGAAGCAAGGCAAAGCCGCATTCCGTGAGGCGGCCCTTTTCACCCATCGCGGGCTTAGCGGACCAGCAGTTCTCCAGGTCAGCAGCTATTGGAGACCGGGCGATGCCATTGCTTTTGATTTCCTGCCAGACGACGACGCTGCCGAACTGCTTCTTGCTGCCAAACGCGCTAACCCTCGTGCAACTGTGCGCTCTACGCTGGACCGATGTCTGTCGGCACGATTGGCCGAAGCGTTGGCAGAAAGGCTGGAACTGATCGGCAATCTGGCTGACCAAAGTGACCGAAAGCTGGTTGATGCTGGTGCGCGGCTTGGCAACTGGAGCTTCACGCCGAATGGCAGCGAAGGCTATGCCAAGGCAGAGGTTACGTTGGGCGGGATCAGCACCGATGGCTTGTCGCAACAAACGATGGAGGCCAAAAAAGTCCCGGGCCTTTTCTGTATCGGAGAGGCGGTCGATGTTACCGGCTGGCTCGGCGGATATAATTTCCAATGGGCTTGGGCGAGCGGAGTAGCGGCGGGGTACGCGGTTTAGCCGGCAATAAAAAACCCCTCCGGTTTGGGAGGGGTTTTTAAACTCAGGCCGCCTGTTTGGCGCGCGATTGCTTCTTGCGCTCGTTCGGGTCGAGGAAGCGTTTGCGCAAGCGGATGTTCTTCGGCGTCACTTCGACCATTTCGTCGTCGTCAACATAAGCAATCGCCTGCTCCAGCGTCATCCGCCACGGCGGGGTCAGACGGATTGCGTCGTCCTTGCCGGTCGAGCGGAAGTTGGTGAGCTGCTTAGATTTCATGGGGTTGACTTCGAGGTCATCCGGCTTCGCATTTTCGCCGATAATCATGCCTTCATAAAGGGCTTCGCCCGGGGAAACCATCAGGATGCCGCGCTCTTCCAATGGTCCAAGCGCATAAGCAACGGCTTCGCCCGCTCCGTTAGAAATCAGCACGCCGTTTTTGCGGCCTTCGATTTTGCCCCTATGCGGACCGTATTTTTCGAATAGGCGGTTCATAATGCCGGTACCGCGCGTGTCGGACAGGAATTCCCCGTGATATCCGATCAGGCCGCGCGATGGCGCGCTGAAGGTAATGCGGGTCTTACCACCGCCGGAGGGGCGCATGTCGGTGAGGTCGCCTTTACGCACCGCCATTTTTTCAACAACGGTGCCCGAATATTCGTCATCGACGTCGATAACGACGGTTTCATAAGGCTCGGTCGGATTACCCTTTTCGTCTTCGCCAAACAGAACACGCGGACGCGAGATACCGAGTTCGAAACCTTCGCGGCGCATCGTCTCGATAAGTACGCCAAGCTGCAATTCGCCGCGTCCTGCAACTTCGAAACTATCCTTGTCGGCGGCTTCGGTGATGCGGACGGCGACATTGCTTTCGGCTTCGCGCATCAAGCGGTCGCGGATCATGCGGCTGGTAACCTTGGTGCCTTCGCGTCCGGCCATCGGCGAGTCATTCACCGAGAAACGCATCGACAAGGTCGGCGGATCGATGGGCTGCGCATGCAGAGGCTCGGTAACGCTCGGCTCGGCAATGGTGTCGGCGACGGTTGTGGTGGTCAGACCGGCGATGGAAATGATGTCGCCTGCCTTGGCTTCTTCGACGGGAACGCGTTCCAATCCGCGGAACGACATGATTTTGGAAGCGCGGCCGGTCTCGACGATCTTACCGTCGGGCGAAAGCGCGTGGATTTGCTGGTTCACCTTGACGGTGCCCGATAGCACGAGGCCAGTCAGGATACGGCCCAAGAAGTTATCGCGGTCGAGCAAGGTGACGAGCATCTTGAACTCACCATCGACGTCGGCCTTCGGTGCGGGCACATGGCTGACGATGGTTTCGAACATCGGCGTCAGCGTGCCTTCGCGGCGGTCGGGGTCGGTCGAGGCGTAGCCGTTGCGGCCCGAAGCATAGAGCACAGGGAAATCGAGTTGCTCGTCGGTGGCATCCAAAGATACAAACAGGTCGAACACTTCGTCGAGTACTTCTTGAATGCGTTCATCCGGACGGTCGACTTTGTTGACTACGACGATGGGTCGCAGACCTAGCGCCAAAGCCTTGCCGGTTACAAACTTTGTCTGTGGCATCGCACCTTCGGATGCATCGACCAGCAGAATTACGCCGTCGACCATTGAAAGGATGCGCTCGACTTCGCCGCCGAAGTCGGCGTGTCCCGGTGTATCGACAATATTTATTCGGGTCTTTTCGCCCTTGTGATCATCCCATTCGACCGATGTGCACTTCGCCAGAATCGTGATCCCACGTTCTTTTTCAAGATCGTTCGAATCCATAGCGCGTTCTTCGACGCGCTGGTTGTCGCGGAAGGTGCCGGATTGGCGGAAAAGCTGGTCAACCAGGGTGGTTTTGCCGTGGTCAACGTGCGCGATAATCGCGATATTGCGAAGGGACATGAGTATTGCCTTTTGGGAGTGGAGCGACCGCAATCGCCCGATTTCGCCGCGCCCATAACCTAAGTTGCGTTGCAGCGCAACATCGCTGCTGTTGCAATACGGTTTACCAGCCTCCAAAGCACCTCGCATGTTTGCCCGTATCTTTGCCGACCGCTTTGTTCTCCTGTTGCTCGCAACGATAGTGCTGGCGAGTGTGTGGCCGGTTCGCGGGGAAGCAGCGGACACGGCAGCGCTGATTTCCATGGCGGCGATTTTCCTTCTTTTTTTCTTGAACGGTGTTCGCTTGCCGCGTGACGAAGTGCTGCATGGTGTCCGCAATTGGCGGTTGCAGGGCGCGATATTCCTGTTTGTTTTCGGGGTGATGCCGATAGTTGGATTGGGCTTGTCGCACCTGTTTGATAATATCCTGCCTGCCACGCTTGCCTTGGGTTTGTTGTTTGCCGGGATATTGCCTTCGACCATTCAGTCAGCGGCAGCTTACAGCGCGTTGGCGAAGGGCAATGTCGCTGCGTCGGTTGTGGCGGCGGCTTTGATCAATCTTGTCGGTGTGGTTTTGTCGCCTTTGCTGTTTGCCATGCTGGCGCATGTCGGAGAAGCAAATTTATCGGGCGAAGCGGTGGGTCGGATTGCGCTGATCCTCTTGCTGCCTTTCGCCCTCGGTCAAGCCGCACAGCGATGGTTCAAGCCTTGGGTAGATGGCCATAAGTCGCTGGCAACCTGGATGGACCGCATTTCGATTGCGATTGCTGTCTATGTGGCGTTTTCCGGCGCGGTGGTAGCCGGGATATGGAGCGTCGTGCGCGGCGACGAACTGGCGTGGCTCTCGGTGGCATTGTCGGTAATGCTGACTGTTGGATTTGGCGGTTCGTGGTTGCTTGGCGGATTCATGAAACTGCCACGCGGCGACCGGATCACCATGTTATTTTCGGGTGGGCAGAAAAGCATCGCGATTGGCGCGCCGCTTGCGGCAACGATGTTCCCGCCGGCGATTGCCGGGATGGTGCTGCTACCGACGCTTGCTTATCATATGGCCCAGTTGATCCTGTCCGCGCCATTGGCGACGCATCTGGCTAAAGACTCCTGAGGGCTTCCGAAGGTCGAGCTGCCAAAATCGGCAGCGAACCGACGATGCCCAGTACGAAGGTCAAGCCCGCGCCGCCGACAAGCGTCAGCGCTAATATCCCGTAATCCGGTGCGAAGGTGAAGTCGAAGATTTGCACCACGACATACCACGCCGCGCCCATGCCGAGCGCCAGCGATAATAGGCCTAGCACCAAGGCCAAGATGCCATATTCCATCGCCTGAGCGCCCAATATCTGGCTGCGCGTGCCGCCGAGCATCTTGGTGATAACCGCATCGTAAATTCGCGATTGGCGGGCGGCGGCGATGGCACCGACGAGAACGGCAATCCCGGCCAAGATTGCGATGGAGGCTGCAGCTGCGATTGCTTTGGCCATTTGGCTTAGCAACGTGGTGATCTGCGCGGTGACCTCGCCTACTTCGATGAGTGACGACGAGGGGAAAGCGGGAGGCAAAGCTTTGGCCAAGATGCGCTCTGCCTCCTTCGACACCGTCAGCGTCGCAACCATGTTATGCGGCGCCGCGTCGAGGCTGCCTGGCGAAAATACCATCACGTAATTGAGACCGAAATTTTCCCAATTCACGGTGCGGAGCGAGGCGATTTTGGCCGGGACTTCGACACCCAGCAGGCTGACGGTCAGACTATCGCCAATACCGACGTCCAAAACTTCGGCGATTTCGGCATCAAGGCTGACTAGGGCGGGTCCTTTGTAGTCGGCTGGCCACCATTCGCCTGCAACCAGCTCGCTTCCTTTTGGCACCGTCGGACTATAGGTCAGGCCGCGGTCGCCATTGAGTACCCATGCCCCTTCGGGTAGTTCTTCCAATTGGTCGACGCGCTGGCCGCCATATTCGATGATCGTTCCGCGCAAAGCGGGAATCAGGTTTATCGTGCCATTGGGATCGGCTTCTTTCACCATGTTCGTAAATTTCGCCGCGCCATCGCGCGGGATATCGAGAACGAAAAAGCTCGGCGCGCGTTCTGGGACGCTTTTTTTAATCTCGTTGTTGATGCTGGTCTGGATCGCTGCGAGCGTCACGAACAAGGTCAGACCGAGCCCCAAAGCCACCACCAAAGCCTGCGTCTGCGCGCCGGGACGGTGGAGGTTGGCGAGCGCGAGCCGGGGTAGGGGTGCTTTAGGACGCGGCAACCGGATAGCGATGAAACGCAAAAGGAAAGCGATGCCGGTGAGGAGCAGTAAAAGCCCGAATGCTGCGCCGATGAACGCGAGCGAGAACCACGGCTCGCGCGCAGTCACGACTGCAAGCGCAACGATGGCGGCGATGGCAGCGACCACCCAGATCGTGCTTCGCCGGTCGATGCGGCTATCGCCTTCGACGATGGCGCGGAACAGCCCTGCGGCGGGTACCGTGCGGGCGCGGGCCAGCGGGGGCAGGGCGAATGCGAGGGCAATGAGAAGGCCGTAGATTGCGCTAACGGCCAAGGGGAGTGGGTGCAGATTGAAACCCGGTGCGACGGGCAGGATATCGCCTGCGACCCAGCCAATGGCCATCGGCATGACGCTACCGACGGCGAGGCCGACCAATATTGCCACCGAAGCAACCGCTAGGATTTGCAGCATATATATGCGGAAAATCGTCTGGCTGTCCGCGCCTGTGACTTTCAGCGTGGCGATGCTGGCGCGTTTGCTAGCAAGGTAGCTGCCAACGCCATTGCCGACACCGATGCCTGCAATGACCAACGCAGCAAGGCCGACAAGGGTGAGAAACTGTCCCATTCGTTCGATAAAGCGACGTGTACCCGGCGCGCCATTCGAGCGGTCGGTGATGTCCCAACCAGCTGACGGGAATTGCGCTTCGAGTGCCTTGGCAACCGCCGCGGCATCCTCTTGGCTGCCAAGTTTGATGCGGTATTTGGCTTCGTACATGCTGCCGGGCTGGATCAAGCCGGTGTCGGGAAGTGACGCCATGTTGATGATCGCCACTGGCCCAAGCGTAAAGCCTTCGCCCAAGCGGTCGGGCTCTTCGTCGATAATTCCGGCCACCTTGAAAGTTGCTTCGCCAAAGCGGACAGTGCCGCCTGTTTCAATGTCGAGCCGTTCGGACAACGTCGGGCCGACATAGATGTCGCCCTTGGCAGGAGCCTTTACATTATCCCCGCCGCGAAGCTTGAGCGCGCCATAATGCGGATAGATAGTATCGATAGCCTTTAGCTCGGCGAGCAGGCTGTCTTCGCCAATTGCCATTGCCCGTAGGCGTACGGTTTCGGAAACCGACCCCGCTTTGCGCATTGCGGCCATTTCGGCCGGTGTAGCTTCGCGTTGTGCAATGCCGATTTCGACGTCGCCGCCTAAAATGGTCTGCCCGCGACGAGAGAGTTCGTCGGCAATCCCGGCAGTAAGGCTACCAATCGCAGCCAAGGTCGCGACGCCGAGAAACAGGCAGATGGCGAGCAACCGAAGCCCCCGTATGCGTGCCGAAAGGTCGCGGCGGGATATGCGCCAAATCGCGGCAAGCGGAAGGCTCAAGCCACGCTCTCCACCACATGGCCGTCATGCATGGTGATGATCCGGTCGCATTTCTTGGCGAGGTCGGGGTCGTGCGTGATGATGAGGAGCGTCGCCCCCAACGCAGCACGGCGCTCGAACAGCAGATCGATAATCGACGTGCCGGTGGAGCCATCGAGGTTACCTGTTGGTTCGTCTGCGAAAATAATCTTCGGTGCCGCCGCCATTGCGCGGGCAATAGCGACGCGCTGTTGCTCACCGCCAGACAGTTGCGAGGGATAATGCGTCAAACGGTGCCCAAGGCCAACCGCCTCCAGTTCGGATTTGGCGCGACCAAAGGGGTCATCGATACCTGCCAGTTCCATCGGGATCGCGACATTTTCGAGCGCTGTCATTGTCGGCAGCAGATGGAATGCCTGCAATACGATGCCAATCCGGCCGCGCCTTGCGCGCGCCAGTTCATCTTCGTCGAGCTTCGTAAAATCGAGACCGTCGACCAGCACAGTCCCGCCGCTCGCTTGCTCCAGTCCGGCGAGCACGGCCATCAGCGAAGACTTGCCTGACCCCGACGGCCCCAGCAACGCCACGCTGCTGTCATAAGGCACTTCGAGATCCACTCCGCGCAAAATCGACACTTCGGCGTCGTTCGAACCAAGGCTTAGGGTGACATTTGCCGCGCGGATTGCCATATCCGGCGAAGACGTGATGGGAGCGTGCAAGGAGATAGCCTTTTGAAACTTAATTTTGGTCTATATGGGGCGCTTGCCCTGCTTCTCCAAGTGCTAGTTGGCTGCGGGCAAGCGACTGAATCGACGAAGAGCGAACCGGCTTCGGCAAAGAGCGAAGCGCCTGCGCAATATGACAAGCTTGTCGTAGCTTTTGGGGACAGCCTTTACGCCGGATACAGGCTTGCTCCGAACGAGGGGCTCGCGCCGCAACTGCAGGCCGCGTTGAAAGCCGATGGCGTCAATGCTCGTGTGCACAATGCTGGCGTATCTGGAGATACTACGGCGGCGGGCAAGTCGCGGCTCAGCTTCGTCCTCGACAATTTAGAGCGCAAGCCTGACCTGGTGGTGCTCGGGCTTGGCGGTAACGATATGTTGCGGGGTATCAAGCCCGAGGAAACGCGTGTTAATATGGCCGCGATGATGGATGAGCTCAAGAAACGCGACATTCCGGTTGTGCTAACGGGGATGCTCGCCGCACCGAATCTCGGGCAGGATTATGCAGGCGCTTTCAATGGCTTATTTCCGCAACTTGCAGAGCAATATGATACACCGCTTTATCCATTTTTCCTCGACGGCGTGGTGACTGACAAAGCAATGATGCTCCCCGACGGCATCCACCCAAACGCCAAAGGTGTCTCGCGGGTTGTCGAAGGATTATCGCCGCTGGTCGAAGCCGCTTTGAAGGAACAGGGCGATACTGTATTAGAAAAATAATACAGCTGGGGACGGAAGTGCTTGAAATGGTCGGGCACTCGTTCCATCTGTAAGTCTATATTTTCAGTGGGAAGAGTGATCATGTCGACCGAAACCGCCACGCAAACCGTCAGCGATCTGAAACTGACCCCGCCCGATCCGGTGCCAACCGTCACCGCCAGCCAAGCGATGGGGCTGGTGCCGGTCACCGATGAACAGACGACGAAGTTGCAGGAACGCGTAGATGCATATGTTGCTGATCTAATCGCGCAAGACGTCAACAGCCCCGAATTCGGCAAGCGTGTCGATCAGCTTACAAATATGGGCCGCAAGGAAATGATGGAAGCGGCCAACCAGTCGAATCGCTTCCTCGACAAGCCGATCCGCCGGATGGACGAAAGTTCGGGCGTTGGCGCGGATCTTGCCGAACTGCGCCGTGTGGTCGAGGATCTGGACCCTTCGAAAAAGGGCAATCTGATGACCAAGCAGAAACTGTTTGGCATCATTCCTTTTGGCAACAAACTGCGCAATTATTTCGACAGCTACCAAAGCTCGCAAACGCATATCAGCTCGATTCTCGGTCGTCTCGGCAATGGCAAGGACGAGTTGCTCATGGATAACGCTGCGATTGACGTCGAGCGGCAGAATCTGTGGGTGGCGATGGGCAAACTCGAACAGATGATCGTGATGTCTAAGCAGCTCGACGCAAAGCTGGAAGAAAAAGCAGGTGAGCTTGAACTCTCCGATCCAGCCAAATCGCGCGCGATCAAGGAAAGCGCGCTGTTTTATGTGCGCCAACGGACGCAGGATTTGCTGACACAAATGGCGGTCACGGTGCAGGGTTATCTTGCGCTTGATCTGGTGAAGAAGAACAATGTGGAGTTGGTAAAGGGCGTCGACCGCGCGTCGACGACGACCGTTGGTGCGCTGCGGACCGCTGTCACGGTCGCGCAGGCAATGACCAACCAGAAACTGGTACTCAATCAGATTACCGCGCTCAACACCACGACCGCCAATATTATCGACAGCACGGGTCAGTTGCTGCGTGACAACACCGCTCGCATTCATGAACAGGCGGCCGCATCGACCATTCCGCTGGAAACATTGAGCCGCGCGTTCCAGAATATTTACGACACGATGGACGCTATCGACACATTCAAGCTGAAGGCGCTCGACAGTATGAAGCAGACGTCCGAGGCGCTCGAAAAGGAAGTCGAGAAGTCCAAGGGCTATATCGCGCGCGCCGAAGGTCAGGCACAGGCCACGCAATCGGTGCAAGACAGCGGTTTGCTGTCGCTGGAGGCATAAGGCTTGCCCAACATCGCGTCCCAATCCGACGAAATCCTGGAAAGCAGCCGCCGCGCGCTGCGCAATGTCCGCATGCCGCCGATCGGCACCAAAAGCCAAGCGATGCGCCGCGCGCATTTCTGGGGCAAGGTTAGCAAGGCCGCGCTAGCGGTCGGCGCGGTCCTTGTCGGTGCAGGTATTGTCGGCGCCATAATCGACGGCATTGGTTTTTGGGGCGTAATGATAACCGGATTGGTCGGTGCGGCCGCCGCCTATGTCCTGATGCGCTATCCCGAAATGCCGATGCCGACAACCGAGAGCCTGCGCCAGACCGACCTTGGCACGCTTGCCG
>JANLSY010000334.1:0-2662 GCA_031362665.1 Sphingomonadales bacterium | reverse complement strand
TGGCCGCACCGGCATTTGTGTTGCCGGTAACAGCGGCCATGTCGCGGGGTTGGCGGGGCTTAAACTGCCGATTGAATCGCAGACTTTGCAAGCGATGGTGACCGAGGGCGTCAAGCCGATGATCAATAGCGTGATAATGTCGCAATCGCTGCATTGCTATATCAGCCAGTCGGATAAGGGCGGGATCGTCTTCGGCGGCGATCCGGACAATTGGCCAAGCTATGCACAGCGCGGCAACCCATTGGTGATGGAGGGCGCAATTGCGCAGGGGCTGGCGCTTGTCCCTGCCCTTTCGCGACTGCGGATGGTAAGGACATGGTCGGGCGTGACCGACATGAGTTTTGATGGCTCGCCGATTATTGGCGAAACGCCGGTTCGCAATCTCTTTCTCAACGGCGGCTGGTGTTATGGCGGCTTCAAGGCGACGCCTGCATCGGGCTGGACCTATGCGCATACGTTGGCGACCGGTAAGCCACATTCCCTGAATGCGCCGTTTGCGCTTGAGCGCTTCGTGACTGGCGCGACAATCGATGAAACAGGGACCGGCCCGATGCCGAATAGCCGCTAATGATGCAGATCGACTGCCCTCATTGCGGCCCGCGCGCGCAAGCTGAGTTCACTTACGAACGGACGGTCGATTCAGTTATGCCGCTGGATACGGCTCCCGACGATGCGATGAGGGCACTGTTCACGCGCGCTAATCCGCGCGGAGTCGATGAGGAAATCTGGCGGCATGCTTATGGCTGCCGGGCATGGATGGTCCTCACCCGCCACCGCGTGACCAGCGAGATTAGCGCCGTCCGTCCGGTTGGTCCGGAGGCATTACCGTGACTGGGCCAATGATCAACTTCACATTCGATGGCAAAGCCTATCAGGCACGAGAAGGCGATACGCTCGCGGCAGCCTTGTTGCGCTACGGCATCGGGCTGGTCGGACGCAGCTTCAAATATCACCGCCCACGCGGCATCATGACGGCGGGAGTCGAAGAGCCCAACGCCCTTGTCACGGTCGGCGAAGGTGGGCGCACCGAGCCCAACACACGGGCAACCGACCTATTTGTTTATGAAGGGCTGGTCGCGCAAAGCCAGAACCGCTGGCCGAGCCTGTCACGCGACTTAGGTGCCGTGCTGGGCCTTGCCGCGCCTGTCTTTTCGGCTGGGTTTTACTACAAGACCTTTTTCGGGTCCGCGAAGCGCTGGATGTTTTATGAACATTTCATCCGCAAAGCAGCCGGCCTTGGCAACGCGCCAAAGCAAACCGACCCGGACCGGTTCAGCCAGCGTGCCGCCTTTTGCGACGTGCTTGTCGTCGGCGCTGGGCCAGCCGGTTTGAAAGCCGCACTCGACGCGGCAGGGGCGGGCAAGCGCGTCATCCTTGTTGAACAGGACAGCATCCTTGGCCCATCGCTCATCCGCGATCCGCAGGAACTGGACGCCGCATGGATCCAATCCACCGCCGCCCGCATCCGTTCGGCCGGTGGCCGGATTCTGATGCGCACAACAGCATCGGGATATTGGGAGCATGACTTCGTAACCCTGACACAACGGATTGCCGAACCCGGGCAGGTGCCCGCAAACGTAATAGCTCAGCGACTTTGGCATGTGCGCGCGGGACAGGTGATCCTCGCGACCGGCAGCATTGAACGACCCATGGCTTTCGCGCATAATGACCGCCCCGGCGTCATGCTCTCGCAAGCAGTGCGGACTTATGTGCGGCGTTTTGGCGTGGTACCCGGTAAGCGCGTCGTGATTGCGACCAACAACGACGATGCTTACAAGACGGCGCAGGCTCTTTACAATGCGGGCGCGCAGGTCGTTGCGATCCTCGACGCGCGGCCAGTACCGACGGGTGCGGAGAGCGGTTTTCCGGTTCATAACAATACTGTTCCACTTTCGACTAAAGGCGCGCGGCATCGCTTGAAGTCCGTAAGCGCGACGGTCAGTGGCGAAACCAAAAGCTGGGATGCCGACCTCCTCGCCGTCTCGGGCGGCTTCACCCCCGTCGTCCACCTCCACATGCAGGCAGGCGGCACGCTAGATTGGGACGAAGCAGCGCAAGCTTTTGTTCCTGCCGCGTCGCGCCAGAATGTGAAGACCATTGGAGGCGCGACCAATCCCGACCCCATCGTCCCCGCGAAACCTCAATCGAACCCCAAGAAGAGCTTCATCGATTTCCAGAATGACGTGACCCTCGCCGACGTAGATCTGGCGTGGGAAGAGGGTTACCGCTCGGTCGAACATCTCAAGCGTTACACAACGCTCGGTATGGCCACCGATCAGGGCAAGCTCAGCAATATGGCTGCGCTTGGTCGGCTCGCCGAAAGGCAAGGCGTCGCTATCCCCGAAGCGGGCCTGACCACATTTCGTCCACCCTATACACCTGTCACGATGGGTCTGCTCGCTGGCGCTGGAGCCAAGGATGCAGGCGCACATGTCCGCCGATTGGCGCTTTATGATGTCCACGCCGCAAAGAAGCCCTTTTGGCAACCGCTTGGCTACTGGTTCCGACCGCGCGCGTATCCGCAGAATGGCGAGACATTGTCGCAGGCTGCGTTGCGGGAGGCTAAAGCGGTGCGCACCGCTGTCGGCATGACCGATGTGTCAACGCTCGCCAAGTTCGAAGTCAGCGGGCCGGACGCTGCCGCCATCCTCGAAATCATCTG
>JANLSY010000278.1:0-4437 GCA_031362665.1 Sphingomonadales bacterium | reverse complement strand
CTCGTGCGGAGCATAACCAGCTATGGCCAGCCGTACACCGCGCGGCTCGTCTTGCACATCAGCTCTACCGTACCGAGATTCCGAAAGACTGGCAAAGCTGGCATCGCAAAGACAAATGGTATGTCCTCCGTCTCACGGCCCGCGACAATTGGGGAAGAGGTACCCACAAGTTTACCCGCCTGATCTTCTACATCCGCTCGCACTGGCTGCGGATGCCGCCATTGATGTTGGCGCGGCATTTGTGGGTGAAGTGGAGAAAGGGTTAGGCCAGCTGCCGGAGCGCCGGAACAAGCTCGTCAAAATGGTCGATAACAGCATCGGCTCCCAATTCCTCCACTGGCCCATGCAGAAAGCCGAAGCTGACCGCCACACTTGGGACGTCTGCATTTTTTGCCGCCATGACGTCGTAGATCGAATCGCCGACATAGGCTGCGCGGCCACCGCCACATCTCTTCACCATCTCGATTATCGGTGCGCCGGAAGGCTTGGCGTTTTCCTTGCCCAAAGTATCCGCGCCCAAAATGCAGCCCATTCGGTGTGCAAGGTTTAGATCGGTGAGCAACTTTAACGCGAGGCTTTCGAACTTGTTGGTGACCACCGCGTAACGCACGCCCATTGCGTCGAGTTCATCCAGCAATGCCAGTGCGCCGTCGAACGGGCAGCTGTGGACCGAGACATTGGCCTCATAAAAGCTCAGCATCTCCTTGTAGAGCGGCTTAAAGTCGCCGTCCGGAATGCCGCCGGTGATCTCCAGCCCCTGCTGAAGCATCAGCTTCGCGCCACCTCCGATATGCTGCTTCACCGTTTCTGACGACAGCAACGGCCTGCCGACGCTATTAAGCACATGGTTGACCGCTGCAGTCAGGTCACCGCTGGTGTCGACCAATGTGCCGTCCAGATCGAAGCCGATGATGTCGAAGGGAAATTTTGTCATATCGTCTCCAATTGGCGGCAAGTGGTGGAAACCGCAACAAATTGCTGGCATGACGCAGCCCATGACACAAATCGCCGCAATCATCCTCGCCGCGGGCAAAGGCACCCGCATGAAATCCGACCTGCACAAGGTGCTGCACCCGATTGCGGGACGCCCTATGCTAATGCATCTGATGGCCGCGGTTGATGCGCTGAATCCGGCGAAAAAAGTAGTGGTTGTTGGCAGCGGCAAAGAGCAGCTGGAGGCTGCGCTCGAGGGTTCGGCTGAACTCGCAGTGCAGGAGCCACAACACGGCACTGGCCATGCAGTGCAGATGGCGGAGGCTGCGCTGGCGGGCTTCGACGGCGATGTGCTTATTCTCTATGGCGATGTGCCGTTCGTGCCGACGAGCACGATGCAGTTGATGATCGACCGCTTGCACGAAAACGATGACCCCGCAGTTATCGTGCTCGGCTTCGAACCTGAAGATACGCAAAGCTATGGCCGCATCGTCACGCAGAATGACCGCATCGAATGGATGGTCGAGCATAAGGACGCAACCGACGCGCAGCGCAAAACGAAACTGTGCAACAGCGGCCTGATGGCGGTCAAATCGCGCGACCTGTTCCCGTTACTCGCGCGCGTCGGAAACGACAATGCGGCGGGTGAATATTATCTGGTCGATATCGTCAACATCGCGGTGCAGGACGGGCGGCATTGCTATGTCGTCAAGACCAACCCCTATGATGTGACCGGCATTAACAGCCGCGGCGAGCTGGCGGCGATGGAGGCCGAATGGCAGGCACGCCGCCGCGTGCAGGCAATGGCCGATGGTGCGACATTGATAGCGCCGGAGACGGTGTGGTTTGCCTGGGACACAAAGCTTGGCCGCGATGTGCTGATCGAGCCCAACGTGTTTTTCGGCCCCGGCGTTAGCGTGGCGGACAACGTCAAGATTCGTGCCAACAGCCATATCGAAGGCGCGCAAATCGCCAGCGGCTGCGAGGTCGGCCCCTTCGCGCGGTTGCGCCCCGGAACAGTGCTTGAGGAAAAGGCCAAGATCGGCAATTTCGTCGAAACCAAGAAAGCGCATCTGGGCAAGGGCGCCAAGGCCAACCACCTGACCTATCTCGGCGACGCAACCATCGGCGCAGGCGCGAACATTGGTGCTGGCACGATTACCTGCAATTATGACGGCTATTTCAAATATCAGACGGTGATTGGCGAGGGGGCGTTTATCGGGTCGAACAGCGCTTTGATTGCCCCGGTGAAAATCGGACGAGACGCGATTGTGGCGGCGGGCAGCGCGGTGAGCCGCGACGTAGCCGACGGCGAACTCCGCATGGTTCGCGCCGAGCAGTTGGTGAAACCCGGTTGGGCGGATAGGTTTCACGACGCGATGCGGAAGAAGAAGGCGGAGAAGAAGTAGAAACTTTGGGGGAGAAGCGCATGCCTGTTCGAGGTCAAAAATATCTCAGCGCCATTCTCGCTGCGACAATAGTCGTCTTGGGCGTTGCGCAATCGGTTGGTGCCGAACCACCCAAGCGCTTTCAATCCGAAACTCCGGCGCCCCGCGTCGATTACTGGCAGAAACGCGAGACGGACATCGTTGCGCAAATTGCCGGGACCAAAGACCTTTCGGCGGTGAAACTAGTGTTTATTGGCGATTCGATTACCGATTTCTGGCATCTGGACGGAAATCCCTGGTTCAAAGGGAAATGGATGGGGAAGCCGGTTTGGGACGAAAGTTTCGGTGAAGCCGCTACCAAAAATCGCGCCCTCAATTTCGGTATTTCGGGCGACCGCATCGAACATGTTTTGTATCGGCTTACCCCTGCCGCCCAAGGCGGGATGGGGCTGCTCGACCGGGCTGATTTGCAGCCCGAATTTCTGGTCATCATGCTTGGTATCAATAACACTTTTGACGGAGAGGAGCCGTTGGCCGACAGCCTGTTCCAGGGTGTCAAGACCGCCATCGATACCGCGCACAAGGCAAAGCCCAGTGCGAAAATCATCTTACAGTCGATCCTGCCAACCGATGATCCGGCCAAAAATGCGCAGACTGTGACCACCGTAAACAAGCGGCTGGCGGCGTTGGCCAAGCAGCCCGAACATGCTCGTTGGGTCAAATATCTCGACCTTTACCCGAGCTTCGTCGACACATCGGGCGCTCAAAGGAAGGAACTTTTTGTCGATGGCCTGCATCCGGCGCGTGACGGCTATCGCGTCTGGCGTGATCGATTGATTGCAAGCTTAGCGACCGCGCGCACTCCGAGATAAATAATCGTGTACGAGTTGACATGATATCATGATATGATATCAATATATCATGACTCGTATTCTCGCCGACCTGCCCGATGAAGACATCAAATGGCTCGACCAGCTCGCCGCCGAGCAGGGCAAATCGCGTGCGGCGGTTTTGCGTGAAGCGGTGGCAGCCTATAGGCCGGATATGTCGGGCAATGATAACAGCTGGATCGACAAGGGCTTCGGGTTGTGGGCGCGGCATGGCGTCGAATATGATCCGCATGAGTATGATCGGAAACGGCGAGCTGAATGGACGCGCTATTGGGATGATGATTACGAGGAAGTTCGCGCAGAATCTCCCGACATGTTCGACGAAGAAGATGATCGGCAGCGGCAAATCTACCTTGATATGATTGCGGGCAAATATCCAGAACCTAAATCCCCGGCCCGCAAGTGAGCGGCTTTACGTTTGATGCCAATATCATAATTGACGCGTTGGCCGGTTTTCCTCCGGCCCGTGCCGAAATTCAGCGTGCAGTCGAATATGGATCACGCGCATGGATCAGCCGGATGGCTTGGATCGAGGTGTTGTCGAAGGGCAGCGACGCAATTGTGAAAGACGCATTAGCTTTCCTAGACCGTTTCGGCCTTGATGAAATCGATGACGAAATCTCATTGCGCGCAGCGGCACTCCGTCGAGAGCGTCCCAAGTTGAAGTCGCCCGACGCGATTATACTTGCGACCGCCCAGATACGCGGGCGTGTGCTGGTAACACGAAATACAAAGGATTTTCCGGCAGAGATGCCGGGCATCCGCGTACCTTATACTCTCTGAACGAAAGCAAATTTTTCATGTGCGGAATTATCGGAATTGTTGGCAAATCTGCTGTTTCTGACCGACTGGTCGATGGCCTCAAACGGATGGAGTATCGGGGCTATGATTCCGCCGGGGTCTGCACGGTGCATGACGGCCAACTCGTCCGTCGCCGCGCGGAGGGTAAGCTTGCGAACCTCGTGCGAGTTCTAAAGTCGGATGACGCGCCCGGCAATATCGGTATCGCACATACAAGATGGGCAACGCATGGCGCACCTACGACCAGCAACGCGCACCCCCATGCGACGGGTGAAGTCGCGTTGGTACACAACGGCATTATCGAGAATTTCAAGCAGCTGCGTGACGAACTGACAGCGCGCGGGCGGACATTCGAGAGCGAAACCGACACCGAAGTCGTGGCGCATCTGGTGTCCGAACAGGTCGAGGCTGGCCATTCCCCTGCC
>JANLSY010000226.1:0-3073 GCA_031362665.1 Sphingomonadales bacterium | reverse complement strand
CGGTATTTGATGGGTAGGTCGAACGGAAATATGCTGCACGATCCCATACACCGTTCCCAAAGCGACCAAGGCTGTCGCACCCAGTAAATGTGTCCCGTGCATGGCAAATATCACGTGGATATCCCATTGCTTCTGGCGTTACAGCTGCGTTAAGCGGAGCTTCGGTTGGCGGATAATAACGTCCGGAAGCTACTGTCCAGGAACCATCGTCACATCCCGCACCGGAACGTATCAAATCCTTACGGACGTTACTTGAAGGCGGACAGTTGCCGCTGCCAACGCAACCGAGACCCGGCCCGTCCTGCATATCAAACCGCGTGTTGAACGCTGAACGTACCGACTGCATAGTACCGGGTTCGGTTTCAACGCGCACTGCGTCGCCATTATCGGTTTGAGTGCAGTTAAAGGGCAATTGATCCCAGCCAAGTGCCTTTGCCAAGTCGTTGGCACCCGAGGCACCTGGAAAAGATGCAAGAAAACCGACATTGCCAGGCGCATATTTGTTCTCGGAAATCAGCTTCAATCCGCGCCCGCTTTTGCCTGTAAAATTAAACTCGAGCAGTTCGTTTGTATTGTTTGCAGGTTCGTCTGGATTGCATATAAATACCGGCGGTATGCGGCATATCGCCGATCCCATTCCGGCAAACGCGGTTCCCGATAACGGGCCCGAACTGAGCACATTTACAATAGGCGTCAAAGCGTAATTGGCGGTGCGAGAGCCAACGGTTACCTCAACAAAATTGGCGTTTCCATTGTTTGTCGCAGCCGTCGCTCGCGCCTTGTCCTGATAAAAACGGATATTTCCGACGGCATCACATGCCGTTTCGTTTGCAACAGTTACTCCCAAGCCGCCGCCGTCGTTACCAAATCGCGTCTGGTTCGCAACAAATGCGCGAGCCGCTTGTCCAGCGCGGCTGCATGTTCCGGTTAGACCATTTAATTGGCTAGCAGCGGCAAGGGCTGCCTGATCTGCTGCATTTTGTAGTTCGGTGTCCAATGCGGCAAGACGCGCATAGTCAAACGCAAGGCCGCCGATCCCAACCAAGGCGAACAGTGCAAGCGCAAGTGTTGGCGCAACTGCGGCGCCTTCATCACGAACTATTGCGCACTTTACCCCGGCCCTCACGCTCTTACTCCTTCGCTCTATTAGTTACTACCGCTGCTGCTGGCCGAACCCGAGCCGCCGTCTGATTTGCTCGTTGTCTTGATACTTACCGGCTTCTTCACCGCGCCTTTGCGATAGCGTTCCTGCGCCGCTGCTGTTTGCGCGCCGTTCGCCGCCATCGCGCTGTCATATTGCGGGTCAGGTTCAACAATCTGCGCGGCGTAGTTCGCCTTTGCCGCCGTGCCCAGACCAACGTCATTGGGTGTGCAGGCCGAAACCGAAAGAGCCGCAACGGCAACCAAGATGATGCGCTTAATAGTCATAATCGCCGGCCTTTTTGGTTGCAGTAGATTTAGCGCCTTCAGGTGGCGGTGCATTCGGGTCGAGCGGGTTTGTGCCAACCGCCTTGTCCGTGCGTCCCATCAGGAACAGCTCGCCTTCGCTGGGGTTCAACACCCGGTCGGTGGGCAATTGGATCTGGCCTGCCTTGACCGGCTGAACGATACGAGGGGTCACCACAATCACCAGCTCTGTCTCGCCTTTGGTAAAGCCCGTCGAGCGGAACAAGGCACCGATAATCGGGATTGAGCCCAACAATGGAACCTGACGCACGGTCGATGCAAAATCGCGGCGGATGAGGCCCGCCAGCGCAAAGGATTCGCCATCGCGCAATTCGAGCACGGTGTTCGCCCGCCGCGTTTGCAGGCCCGGAATGGTCAGGCCGTTGACGGTGATCGACGCGCTCGGGTCGATCGAGCTGACTTCCGGTTCGACCTGAAGGTTGATAACACCATCGGCAAGCACGGTTGGCGTAAACGCGAGGCTGACGCCGAACGGTTTGAACTCGACGGTAATCCCGCCGCTGTTTCCACCGCCGCCGCCACCGCCGCTATTGCCTTGCTGGACAGGCACGGGGAATTCGCCACCGGCAAGGAACGATGCCGTTTCACCCGAAAGCGCGACCAACGTCGGCTCGGCCAATGTCTTGACCAATCCCTTGCGCTCAAGCGCATCGAGCGTCGCATTGATGTTCAAGCCAAGGGCGCTGAACGCCTTGCGAAACACGCCGAAGCTTCCGGTGACGGAATCGAGCCGCAATATGCCTTCGCCGGTTGTCGGATCGGGCGTCAGCCCGGCGCCATTGCCCGTAGCGGAACCGAATGTGCCGCCATCGCTGCCGGTAAATCCGCTAAAGCCGATCTGCTTGCCCGTCTGGCGGTTGATTTCGGAAAAGCGCACCTCCAGCATCACCTGCTGGCTGGCACCGACCGACAACATGTTGATTACTTTGTCACCGGCATAGGATTTGGCGAGTTCCATCGCGCGGTCGACGGCTGGGCCGTTGGACACAACGCCGGTCAGCACGACCGAGTCATTGGAAATTCGCGCGCCGATCTGTTCGCCGGGGATCAGTTCCGACATTTGTCGCCGCAGCGAGACAATGTCCGGGCCGACCGCAACATCGACAACCGAAATGACGATGTTGTTGCGGTCATAAATGGTCAGGCTGGTCGTGCCCATTTTTTTGCCGAGCACATATAGCGAGCGGTTGGTGACCGGTACGATATCGGCAATTTCTTCATTGCCGACCATTGCCTTGGCAAACGGGCGGTCGACCGTCACCACCTGGCTTTTGTTGAGCGGCACATCGAGCTGCCCGGCAAGCAGCCCTGCGTCCGACGATGTCGCATAGCCCTGCGCCAGCGCGGCGGGCGCGAGCGCCGCGCATAACGCGAGCGCCGCGGCTGTGTGGATGAGTGATCGTTTCATGCGCTTAATACCCCCTGTGGCGCGTGACGTCGTAAGTCGAACTTTTCGTGCCGCGGATGATTTCTACCCCGACCGAATTGGCAGGGCGCGGCGGCCTTATTGCCATTACTGCGCCACGCGGCGCGGCAGTGCCGGGCATCGCGGGATATGGGAACGGGTTGGCGGCAAATGCGGGCGCGGTGCGTTTCTCGCCAGCGC
>JANLSY010000205.1:0-8644 GCA_031362665.1 Sphingomonadales bacterium | reverse complement strand
CGGTCAAATTACCAGATTGTCGTCGAGAGCCTTGAGGTCGCGGGCGAGGGCGCGATGATGTTGCTGTTCGAGACTCTGAAGGCGCGGCTGGCCGCGGAGGGACTGTTCGCGCCCGAGCGCAAAAAGGCGATGCCGTCATTGCCGCGCGTTATTGGCGTCGTGACCTCGCCCACGGGCGCAGTCATCCGCGATATCCTCCACCGCCTCGCTGATCGTTTCCCCAGCCATGTCATTGTCTGGCCGGTGCTGGTGCAGGGCGAGGGCGCTGCGGCGCAGATTGCGCGGGCCGTGAATGGCTTTTCCACGATGTCGGGTGAATCGCGCCCAGACCTCGTTATCGTTGCGCGCGGTGGCGGCTCGATCGAAGATCTGTGGGCCTTTAACGAAGAAGCGGTGGTCCGCGCCGTCGCCGATTGCAGCATCCCGATCATCTCCGCCGTCGGCCATGAAACCGACACTACCTTGTGCGATTTTGCCGCTGATTTGCGCGCACCGACACCCACCGCCGCCGCCGAAATTGCGGTGCCGGTGCGCAGCGAGCTGTTGCAACGACTGGGGCAGATTAATCTGCGCATGTCGGGCGCGGTCCGGCGCCATATCGACCGCGCGGCTGAGCGGCTGGAGGCGCAGCGGCGCCTGATGCCTAAATTGTCCGACCTCGCTGCCCCGCACCAGCAACGCACCGACGAGCTTGCGGAGCGCTTACGGCAATCGCTGCGCACCCGCGTCGGCAAAGCCGAACTTGCATTTTCAGGTCCGGCGCAGATGCTGCATCCGCGCCTGCTGGTCCGGCGGGTTGAGCAAGGACAACAGCGTTTGGATGCACTGGCGAGACTGGCGGGTAGCCTGCACCCCGAAGCGCCGCTGAAGCGTGGTTTCGCGCGCGTCACCGATACCAACGGCAAGACGATATTATCACGCGATGCGGCGGCCAGGGCAGGCGAAGTTGGCCTGCGCTTCGCCGATGGCGAAGTTGGTGCAACGGTGCATGGGAGCGTGCCGACCCCGCGCACAGCTGCACCCAAACCTGCAAAACCTGCCCTAAATCAGGGCAGTCTATTCGACGGCTAACCCCGTCATTGCCCGTTCAGCCACTTTACGGCATAATGCACCCATGTTGATGATGAACAAGAACAAGATTGCCCGAGTCCATTATATGGCGAACGGCTTCCGCTTGCTGTCCCCCGGCGATCATGTGTTGTGCGCCGTAACGGGGCAAGCCATCCCGTTCGACGAACTGCGTTATTGGAGCGTGATCAAGCAGGAGCCTTATGCAAGCGCCGAAATCTCCACGCGGGCGGCGCTCGGTAAAGGGTGATGCGATTGCGGGGTCGGGGGTCGGTATTGGCATTGACGCTGGCCGCCATTGCCAGCTGTACCGCCACGCCGCCAATGGCCGCGGCGCCTGCCAGACCAACGCAGCTTCCGGTCGAATCCTCGACGCGGCTGATTGTCGATATCGCTTCCGAAACCCGCCCTACAGATTTCTGGTTTTCAGGGCAGCCAGTGCAAGGCGGGCTGATCACCGGCCAGGCACCGCGCGGTGCGCGTTCGGTTTTGCTCAACGGCAGCGAACTGCCAATGACCCCCGACGGTTTTTTCCTGATGGGATTCGACCGCGATGCCGAGAACAGCGCCAGCCTTGTTGCGCTCTTTTCCGACGGTCGTCGCACCGAGCGCTACTTACCGGTATCCCCCGGCAACTGGCGGATCGAGAATGTCGCGGCAAATCCAACCGGTGGGGCGGCAACGACCGCCGAATTTCAGGCTCGGCGAGGCCCAGAACTCGCGCGCATAAACGCCGCGCGCGCCATCCAAAGCAGCAGCAATGGCTGGCGGCAGGAATTTGTCCGTCCGGTCGCGGGCCGCATTTCCGGCCTGTTCGGCGCGCAGCGGATCTATAATGGCACGCCCGGCAGCTATCATAGCGGAATGGATATCGCTGCACCCACCGGAACGATTTATGTCGCTCCAGCTGACGGCGTAGTCACGCTTGCCGCGATCGATGCCTTCACGCTCGAAGGGCATTTGCTGATGATTGACCATGGCATGGGGCTGAACAGCGCGTTCCTGCACAGCTCCGAATTGCTGGTGAAGGAAGGTGATGCCGTCAAACAGGGCCAGCCCATCGGCAAGGTGGGAATGACCGGCCGTGCCAGCGGCCCGCACCTTCATTGGGGTATGAAATGGAATTCTGCCCGAATCGACCCGAAACTGCTGACTCCCGCTAATTGACCGGTACTTCGAATACTAGCGAACGCGATTGCGTCAGGCGGCCTTCCAGTCGCTTACCGTGCTGAACGACGGTAGTGTCTTCGGTAGCTGCTCGACCTCTGTGGCCGTGTAATAGCCGGGAGGCAGGTTGGCGACCGGCATGCCCGCCGCCGCCATCATGTAAGGCGAGATCCGGCGGCTCGTGCACAGACCGCCATTGCCGTCATTAACCAGCCGCTCTTCAAATTCGAGCCCTTGCTGGTGCCCCACCGAGCGAACGACGGTTGACACTGCGAGTTGTCCGTCGCCGAAATCGAGAACGAACTTGGTGCCTTTTGGCACACCGACAATCCCTTCAATCAACGCGCCGGTCACCGACAGGTTGCGGAGCACCACATTATAACAGTGGTTTTCGTGGATTGCTCCGATCTTGCGGAACATCGACAGCCGGTCGCCGCGTGTGACCGCCGGACCACAGGGTGTGATGCTCCAGTCGCCCGCCTGACACCGCTCCAGTAAAACGTCGTTGGCAACAGCCTGACTGTAAACATAGCCTTGTACATGACTGACATTCAGATTGCGGATCAGATCGAGCTGGTCGAGTGATTCAATACCTTCTGCGGTAGTTTCCATATCCAACGCCTCGGCGAGCGCAACGATAGCGGCAATAATCGCACCGTTTCGAGATTCGGGCTCGGTCGCGCCGCGAACGAAGCTCTGGTCGATCTTGATTTTGTCGAAAGGCGCCGTCTTCAAATAGCCGAGCGACGAATATCCGGTCCCGAAATCGTCAAGCGCCAGACGGACGCCAACTTTTTTCAACGCCTTGAACATACTGTCGGTATCGGCGGTTTCCTGCAGGAACACGCCTTCGGTTATTTCAAGTTCCAATCGTTCGGGCGGCAAGCCGGAGCTTGAAAGCGCATTTTCGACGATTTTCGGCAAGAGGTCGTTGGCAAACTGTATGGGCGAAACGTTGACAGCCACCTTCATCTTGCCCGGCCATTTAGCGGCGTGCTCGCACGCTTCGCGCAATGCCCATTCACCAAGATCGCCAATTAGATTGGCCTCTTCGGCGATCGGAATGAAGACCGCTGGTGAAATCGCCCCGCGCTCGGGGTGGTTCCAGCGGAGCAACGCCTCAAAGCCGGTGACGACGTTGGTTTTGGCGCTCACCACCGGCTGGTAGGCGAGCCAAATCTCGTTTTTGCCCAGCGCATCGCGCAAATCTTCCTCGAGCACGCGGCGGTCTTCGGCGGCCTGCAACAGGTCGCTCGAGTAAAATCGGAATCGCCCGCGTCCGCCGCCCTTGGCGGCATAAAGCGCGAGGTCGGCGTTGCGGATCAGGTCTTCGCTGGTTTGCCCATCAAATGGACTGACCGCAACACCGACCGACGCGCCGATAATGCACCGGCTGCCATCGACCATATAGGGATGCGACAGGCTCTTGATTATCCGCTCAGCCATTTCACCCAGAGCGCCCCGGTCATCGACATCCTGCTGGATAATCTGGAATTCGTCGCCACCCAGGCGGCTAATCTTTTCGCTATCGCCAACCACTTTTATGAGTCGCTCGGCCACCTGCTTGAGCAATGCGTCACCCGCCGGATGCCCCAGCGTATCATTGACATGTTTGAACCGGTCGAGATCGATGAGCATCACCGAACAAGCGCGCTTCTGCGCGCGAAACGCTGCCAACGTTGTGTCGAGCAGTTTCGACATGCGGAACCGGTTTAAAAGCCCGGTCAGCGAGTCATAAGTTGCAAGCCGCGAAGTGTCCTTGGCGGTACGGCGTTGCGCGGTAATGTCTGTTCCGCTGCCACGATAGCCCGCAAATTGCTTGTCGGCCTGAAAGTATGGCCTGCCTGAAACGGCCCACCAGATTTCGTCGTCATCCTCTGTCGCCGCCTGCAGCGGCAAATCATCGAACTTCGACTGCTTGGTCAGTATGAAGGGCAGGGTTCGTTGATGGCTCGCGGCTTCTTCACCCTGGCAAAATAGATCGACGAATTGGGCACCGATCAATTCGCTGGCTGGTCGCCCCAGCAATCTGCACACCGAGTCGCTTAAATAGCTAATTCGACCTTCTGCATCGGTTGACCAGAACCAGCCACGCCCGCTCTCCTCGAAATTCTGCAGCAACAAAACTGCGTCTTTTGACGACGTGTTCGACGATGGCGGCGGGGAATTGAGGTGCGTCGGCGCCGGACGACCGGAAATCTTGCCAAAAAAGCCGCGTGCATCAACAGAGGACGATGCATCATCCCCCTGAGTACCCCACGGAAACTTTTTTGTAGTCATTATCCTGTCAAATCCATCTGGCCGGTATTCCGGCATAGCGGGAGGCCGTTTCAGAATGGTAAATATTTCGGATATCGGGTAATTTAGCCTGTCATCGGCTCAGCCGAAACTGCGCTCTACAAACCAGAAGCCTGCGGTGATGCCTATCGCATAAGTTGTTGTTTTCACGATCCGTGATTGTAGTTCGGGTGACCGGGTGCGCAAGATAGCCAACAATCCGGTCGTCACCATGACGATGGCCAATTGACCCGCTTCCACGCCAAGGTTGAATGTCAGGAGCGCGGTCGGCGCATCGCTTTCCGGCAGGCCTATTTCTTTCAGAGCCCCGGCAAATCCGAAACCGTGCAACAGACCGAAGCCGAACGCGACGACCCAGGGAATCCGTTCGGATAGTCGTTGCTGACACGGTTTCCTTTTTAAGATCTCGACCGCAAGGAACATGATCGACAGCGCAATCACAATTTCCACAGGCTGTTGTGGTAGGCCAATAAGGCCAAGCGTTGTGCCGATTAGCGTCAGCGAATGTGCGAGCGTAAATGCAGTTACAGCCTTGAAAACGGTCCACATGCCAGACAGCAGCAAGACAAGCGCCACCACGAACAGCAGATGGTCAAAACCGAATATGATATGGTCGATACCCGTCACGAAATAGGTGCGGGCCACCTGCCATCGGTCGGGCTTTGCAGCGATTACATCGCGCGGTTGGGCAGGCGTCAGCCGTATCGTCTGAACCGGCCGTCGAAGTGGCGCGACGCGCACCAGAACATCCGATTGCGCGGTATCGAAATTTTTGAGACCGATAAACCCGCCCCCGACCTGGCCGTTGCAAGTTACGGTCGAAATCGTAACCATCGATCCGTTCGCAATTGCGCGCGAAGGGAGTCCTCGAACCGAACAATTGACTGGCAGTTCGGGCTTTGTATATGGCGTAAATCCGCCTTTCATGGGCGATTTCCAGACGAGCGTCCAATCCTGTTCCGAATTTTGCGTGAATTCGATATAGCCGGGCCGCAGTTCGTCGGCGCTGGCGGAACCTGCCATAAAGTACATCAGCAGCGCCAACGCATACCGGATCATGGCTTTTCGATCCGTATCGAATATCCGTCCAGCAGTGCCTGATAGGCTTCGGCCTCGCGCGCCTGATAGGTTGCGGCACGCCAGTCATTCTCCACCGCCTGCCTGATATCGGAGAGTATCGGTTTGGCTGGCATCTGCAGATCGCGCAATCGAACGAGGTGTTGGCCAAACCCTGATTCCACCGGCCCAGTCCATTTACCCGGCACCAGATTTGTGAGCGCATCTGCAAAGCCGGGCCCGAATTGCCGCTCTATCCTGGTTCGTGGTGCACGTTCCAACGATTTCGGCAAGTCTATCGCCTCGCCTTGACGCCTCCAGTCCGACCCCGCCAAAATTTTTACCAGAACCTTTGAAGCATCGCCTGAACCGACATATATCTGGTCGAAGCTGTAAACAGCATCGGGCGCAAAACGGCTTGGGTGCTTTTTCAGCCAGGCTTCCAATATAGCGTCGTTGGGCCGGGCACTTTCGACTTCGGCGCGAACCAGAAATTCCATTTTTGAACGCATGCGACGGCGAACGACTGCGTCGTCCTCGTCGAGCCCCAGCCGCTTTGCCTCGCGGTAATAGATTTCTTCTTTAATGTAATCGCGAATGAGTGCGTCGATTTCGTCCGCATCAGGTGGTCGCCGCCACATTTGCTCCCATCCGCCCGATAGGCGGGCAACCTGCTCTTCGGTAATATCGATACTCCGGCTAGCAGGATCGACGTCAGGGCCTCGCCACATCGATAAAAGGAATATCGCCAGCCCGCCGATCAAAAAATGGACCAGCGGCTCGCGCCCCAAAACGCGCATCTTTCCGCGCAACCAGCCTCCCTCACTCATAGCAGCGGGATATAGGCCGGAATGCTGTCATGCAAGCGTGGCGATGTGCGGTTCGGCTACGGCGCGGTCTATTCCCTGTCGATTATTCCACGAACGTTTATGCTTTTCGAAAACCAGATTCAGCAACAAACCAGCGATCTGACGAAAATTCACATATAAATCGCGACAACGTCAGAAGTTAATCCTTGCTCCCACGCTGACCGACGCGCCTTCCACGCGGTTGCCATCGGTAAGACTGCCGACAACGAACGCCGATATTTTACCCGATTTGTCACTTCCCTGAAGACCCAGCGAGTAACGCATGGCTTTACGGAATGCGATGGTATCGACGTCGAAATTGGTCGTCGATGCTCCGGCAAAGACAACCGTCGCATCTTCGCGGTTTGACCAGTTGCGAAGCGCTGTGACACTCATGCCAACTCCTTCAAATCCTAGTTAAGTAGATTGGCGACCAATTGCGCTATCGTGCATGAACCGATATTTTTTGCAACCGAAATGCTTGGTGCCGCAACAGCTGCCGGAGTCGTTTTGGCATTCTAAGGGCATAGCGGGGCGAAGGATTCTTTGCCCAGTAATCCGAACGGATGTCGGATTATCCCGAGCGACCATTCCTAAAAGACTAGTGTGATTTCGGATGCATGGCTTTTAATCAGCTATCCAGCATAGGGCGCCTCACACTCAATGTCTTTGTCGTTTGCGCAGTTTGAGCGCGAGGTGACCGGTGAGCGGATCAGGGACAAGATTGCAGCATTAAAATAGTCCGCTTTTTGTTGAGGCATTGGGTCGCTGCTCAACCGCCGCCGAGGTACCCTAAGCCGTGCTGAGCAAATTTGAACGGATGAATGAAGGGCAGGTATCGGGACAATTGATCGCAACATCGAACGTCTGCAATGTTAGCGACATCGGCCGGTCGAATATTCCCTCTGTATATCCACTTCTGACCCAATGCAGACGAACTGTCTGGGTGCTCGCGCTCAAAGTGCGTCAGATCACCATGGCAGCTTTTGGCGGTCCATGACGAGTTCCGGCAAGCCACCCATGCCACGCAATGCCGACACTGATGATACCGGTTAGGAGGAGCAGGAACGGTAGGCTCACGCTAGAGACACTAGCGAAGATTGGCCCCCATGCCGGTAAGCGTCCAAGTGTGTCGAAGGAGAGCGCCTGAGCGGCCACGAACGCCGCAGCAATAAGAAATGGGCGACCATGCTTCGGCGCTAGGCGAAATAAGTAAAGCGCCACGACTAGGGCGATCAGGTTGCCACCCGCCATGGCGAAGGAAAAATTCTCTTCTGCGCCAAAGAACGGGATCAGCATGGCCAGTAATCGAAATCCAATCGGAGCGATCACAAACAGCAGCGTAGCAAGCATGTAGCGACTGTGGAGCTGAACATCGTAGCGATGCTTGAGGCCGCTGTAGAAGAGCAGCGCGAAAGCAATATTGGCCAACGGGTCGAAAATGCCGAACTGGGCAATGTTATCGACATTGCCGGTTGGGTCGCCGGCAAGGGTGGTCGCTTCGACATGGATCACCCACATCCCACCAATCAAAAAGAAAGGAAAAAGAACGAAGGTCGCAAGGCCAACCTTTCGGTGCAACGCAAATTGACCTTTGTGGATCGACCAGCTTTGCACCATGGCGAGGATCATCCACAGAACCGAGCTCGCCGCATGGACGTGGTGGGCCACGAGTTTGGCGGAGAGCTTCGAGAAATATCCCGGCCAGAAGGCAACGAACGTCAACGCTAACAGCGCCAACACGTACAGCCAGGCTTTACGAAAAGGCATATCCCCCGCTTTCTCACGAAGAGCATCGCACCGCAGAGCAATAATCGCAAGCATTTGTCGGAACACATCGTCGATCCGTGCTTGCCACTGCCCTGACCAGCCAAATTTCGCTGCCAGTCACAACCAAGCACTGACGGCCACCATTTTTGGTGGCTGTTCAGTCCTCTCCCTTTTCATCCTCGCTCACCACCCCACCGCAACGGGTGTTGCTGATACAAAAGTATTGTCCACAAAAGTCGATTTAGGTTCGACAGATCGAATTGTTCACGCTGTTCTGATCGCCTTCGTAACAGCTTTCTGGGTCGAAATGTCAAATCTGGCGTCACATCTCGGTTCGACTAAGCTTTCAGTGCGCAGCGGACTTCAGTTATACGGGATGGGCAGTTTTTCAATGATCCTTGCGATGCTTTTCGACGGCTTTGTCATTCCGGAATTTG
>JANLSY010000166.1:0-2242 GCA_031362665.1 Sphingomonadales bacterium | reverse complement strand
GATGTTGGCAAGGGCGCCAACAAACAAACGGTAACCTTGTGGAGCATGATGGCATCAGCACTTCGCCGGTACCGGTCTGGGCCGATGCCAATGACAAATTCTTTGCGGCGAGTTTCGGGATAGCTTGGATTCCGGAAGAATATGCCGGCGAGCAAAGGCGGCTGGAAGAGGCACAAACGGCGGCTTTAGCAGCAATCGCGCCTGCAAATATGAAAGCGCTGTTGAAGACGCCGACCGGGCCAGTCGCTTTCACAAACGTCAAACTGTACGATGCTGATAATATCCGTTTCGTCAGCGGACAGACGGTGGTCGTCGATAAAGGCTTGATTGCGGCTGTCGGGCCAGCCGGCTCCACCAAGGTTCCCACAGGCGCGCAAGTCTTTGACGGCACTGGTAAGACGCTCGTCCCCGGTCTTTGGGATGTGCACATGCATGTCGGCAATGACTTCACCGGTGTGCAAGAACTGTCGATGGGGGTCACCTCGGTGCGTGATCCGGGAAATGATGATGCCCAGACAATAGATCGCCGCCAACGCGCCGCGGCTGGACAGTTGCTGTTCCCCAACGTCTATGCCTCGTCGCTAATCGATGGCAAAGGCACTTATACCGCTCAGGTCGCCAACGCCGTCGGTTCGGAAGCGGAAGCGGTCGAGGCGGTACGCGCCGCGAAGGCGAAGGGCATGGTCGGCGTCAAATTCTACGGCACGCTCAACAAGGACTGGTTGCCCGCAGCGATTGCCGAGGCAAAGAGGCTCGGCCTCCATGTCCACGGCCATATCCCCGTCGGCATGCGACCGCTGGACGCCATCAAGGCTGGTTATGATGAGGTAACGCACGTCAATTGGGTGATGATGCAAGCGATGCCCGATAGCGTCATCGGCGTGTCCAACGGCATTGCCCGCTTCGAAGGGCCGGGCCGCTACGCCAAGGATGTCAATCTCGACGGCCCCGAAATGAGTGCGATGATCGACGCGATGGCCAAGGGCAAGATTTACTCCGACCCCACAATGATAGCGTTCGAAAGTCTTTATGTTCCCGAAAATGGCGAGCTTTCGCCTTCCTACGCGCCCTTTGTCGGCACGATGCCGCCAACCACCGAGCGTGGTTTCCGGACGGGTGGATTTGCCGTGCCCAAGGACCTGACGCGCGCCGATTACCGCGCCAGCTGGGCGAAAATGGTGGGCATGATCGGCAAGATGCACAAGGCGGGCGTGCCGATTATCGCCGGCACCGATGGGTCGGGCATCGAGATCATCCATGAGCTTGAAATTTATGGCGAGGCGGGGATGACTCCGGCTGAGGCGCTGGCAACCGCGACTATCGCGCCGGCCCGAATGCTCAAGGTCGACGGCAAGACAGGATCGATTAAGGTTGGGAAGGTGGCCGATATGGTGCTGGTCGAGGGCGACCCGGAAAAACATATTGGCGACCTGCGACAGACGCGGACGGTGGTTCTGGGCGGCAAGCTGCTGGATGCCGATGCGTTGCGAACAGCGGCGGGCTTTTCCGGGCGACCGAAATAGTCCGAAATCACCCCATGTGATCTGCGCTTTCGACATGTGTGTCGTTGCGGCGAAGGAAGCGTCATAACCGGCCCGACCGGAACAATGAACGTTCCACCCCGTTACCGTCACAGAGAATGTTCGACGAAAGCGAGAAATTCCATGAAAAAGCATATCATATTGGCCGGCATTGCACTGGCCGCACTCACCCCTTCGATCGCCTCCGCACAGGATGATGGCTGCCGCCGTGACAGTTCGGGCCGTATCGTCGGCACAGTTATTGGCGCTGGCGCTGGCGGCGTGCTCGGCAATGTCATTGCAGGACGCGGCGACAAGACCGAAGGCACGGTTATCGGTGCAGTTATTGGCGCCGTTATCGGCAACCAGGTCAGCAAATCGGACCGCGGATGTAACCGCGCTTATGGTTATTATGACCAGGAAGGCCGCTGGCACGCGACGGGCATCAGCTCGAACGAAGCGCGCGGCTATTATGACCGCGACGGACGCTGGGTCGATGGCCAGCCAAATGGCTATTATGACAATGGCCGCTGGGTAGCGACAAACAGCAACAGCGATGCTGGCGGCTACACCGACCGCAACGGTTATTGGGTGCCAGCCACGTCTGCCGGTTATTATGACCGCGACGGGCGCTGGGTCGGTGGCACCGCC
Organism: Sphingomonadales bacterium; assembly: GCA_031362665.1. Classification (GTDB taxonomy): domain Bacteria; phylum Pseudomonadota; class Alphaproteobacteria; order Sphingomonadales; family Sphingomonadaceae; genus Sphingorhabdus_B. The sequence goes on along the minus strand of JANLSY010000166.1, from coordinate 71 downwards.
AACGGCTATTATGACACCAATGGCCGTTGGGTCGCTGGTCCGACACGCGGTCACTATGACTCGCGCGGCCG
>JANLSY010000098.1:0-5349 GCA_031362665.1 Sphingomonadales bacterium | reverse complement strand
CCGACTTTCGGCTGGAATATGTATGACCAGACCGTCCGTTTCAGACGTGAGCATTATCTGACAGGAAAGCCTGCTCGTCCGCCGCGCCCCGCTGGCAAGATCAAGCATGTCCTCCTCATCCTCAACCGCGCGCGGAAGTTTGTCGAACCACTGCGTGTCCACGATGACATGACAGGTCGAGCAGGCCATCTGGCCTTCGCAGGTGCCTTCGAGCGGCTGTCCGGCGGCCTGGGCGACGGAAAGCAAATCCTGACCGACCGCAGCCTCGATCGTCTGCGTTTCGCCCTCGGCGCTGATGAAAGTGACTTTAATCATAACATCGCCTCCGCTGCCCCGTTGATCGTTGCTGCTGCAATATCAATCTCTTCCAATGTCGTATAGCGGCCAAAACCCAAGCGGATCGAAGATTTTGCCTTGGGCTCGGTCAGACCGATGGCACGTAGCACATGACTGGGACGACCCGAGCCGCTGGCACAGGCAGAGCCTGCGGAAAAGGCGATGTCTCGACATTCGGACATCAGGCGTGCTACATCGACCCCGTCGCGGCGAATGTTGAGATTGCCTTTGTAGCGGTGGGTTACGGACCCGTTTATGGTCCAGTTAGAAAATGCGGTGGTTGCGCGGTCCCATAATCCAGCAACATGTGCGGCATCAGCGTCCATCCGCTTTGCTGCCAGCTTCGCCGCTGTACCGAAACCTGCGCATAACGCAGGCGAGAGCGTTCCGGAACGCAAACCTTGTTCTTGTCCGCCGCCGTGCATTTGTGGTTCCAATTTTACGCCGTCACGCACCCACAGCGCGCCGATACCTTTGGGGCCATGGATTTTATGCGCGGATATCGCGATCATGTCGGGGCCATCGGGAATGGGTATACGGCCGTAGGCTTGGACGGCGTCGCATAAGAAAAGTCCACCTTGAGTGTGTGCGGCTGCGGCGAGTTCAGCGACTGGTTGGATTGTTCCGATCTCGTTATTGACGAGCATGACAGCCGAGAGTCTCGAGCCGAGTTGGCGGACATCTACAAATCCATCGGAACTGACATCTAGGATGGATCCACCCAAATATTCAAGACAGTCAAGAACTGCGGCATGCTCGGTCGCGGCAGCGGTAACCGGCAAGCCGCACCCTTTAACCGCCAGATTAATCGCCTCGGTGGCACCGCTCGTGAAAATCACTTGCCCACCGTTGGGTAGCAAACCTCTCACCTGTTCGCGCGCCACTTCGACCGCTGCTGCTGCCGCCCTACCCGCTGCATGGACGCTGTGTGGATTGGCGAAATTGTCTTTCAGCCAAGGCTGCATCGCGGCAAAGACTTCGGGCGCAAGCGGGGTCGTCGCCTGATAATCCAGATAAATCACGCCGCCGTTGCCCGCGCCGATATCGAACGCCACACTTCAATAAAGCGCATGATTTCGACTTCGCTGGTGTCCGGACCGAAGCTGACGCGAATGACTTCAGAAGCAGCAAGGGCGTCCCAGCCCATTGCCCCCAAAACATGGCTCGTTTTGAGCGTTCCCGACGAACAGGCGCTTCCCGCCGACACAGCGACCCCCGCCATATCGAAATTGATCAGTTGGCTTGATGCGGCAACGCCGGGCATTCTGTAACTGCCGATAGTGGATAGTCGGTTACTATCAGGCGCGACGATCTCACCGCCTTCGGCCATAATCGCTTCTTCCAGCAGCGTTCGAAGCCTTTTGGTCTGTTCGAGCCAGTCGAATCCGGCTTCCAGCGCAGCGCTGAAACCGATTGTAGCTGGAAGATTTTCGGTCCCACGCCGATAACCCTGTTCCTGCCCACCGGTAGGCTGCAACAAACCCAGATCGCGCGTCAGCAACGCGCCGACACCCGGCGGTCCGCCCAACTTGTGCGCGGATACCGCGATCAGGTCCGCTTCTGGCAAGGCCAGTTTGCCTGCGCTCTGCGAGCAATCGGCGAACAACGTGCCGCCGGCCGAACGTACCGCGTCATAAACCGCATCCAAGGGCTGGATTACGCCAGTTTCATTATTGACCGACTGGATTGCGTAGCGGGCGGGCTTGGTAATTGCCGACATATCGACATACCCGCTTTCATCAACCGGCAGGCGATCGGGCGAAGTAACAGCTAGTACGGCATCATGCTCGACTGCGGTGGGTATTGCCTCTCCACCGCGCAAGCCCATCGCAATCGCTTCGCTTGCGCCGCTGGTCAGGATGACTTCACCGTTCCAGCCAAGCGCTGCCGCGATCCGTTCCCGCGCATCTTCAAGCGCCGCACGCGCCGCACGCCCTTCATTATGCGGTGACGACGGGTTCGCCCAATACTCAAGTCCCTCCATCATCGCCGCACGCGCCACGCCCAGCACCGGCGTAGTCGCGGCATGATCAAGATAAATGCGGTGGCGCGGAGGCATAAACCTGTGCGAACTTTCCATGATAGTTGCGAAAATCGAGACTGCTTCTATATAGCGCTTCCACATCCTGCAAAGCCCGAACCATCGGGCAGCGCGCGCCAGCAGTCTTAGAATCGAAAAAACACACATGCCCGCCATCGCAATTCCCGGTCCCGAAGGCCGTCTCGAAGCCCGTTTCTCGCCGCCGCCGCGCCCGCGTGCGCCGATTGCGATGATCCTGCACCCGCACCCGCAGGCTGGTGGCACAATGAACGACCGGATAACGCAGCAGCTTTACAAGACATTCGTCGCCCGCGGTTTCGGCGTGCTGCGCTTCAACTTCCGCGGTGTTGGTCGCAGCGAAGGCGAATTCGACAATGGTATCGGTGAATTGTCCGACGCCGCATCGGCGCTCGACTGGGTGCAAAGCTTCCACCCCGAAGCTTCTACCACATGGATCGCAGGTTTTAGCTTCGGCGCATGGATCGGCATGCAACTGTTGATGCGTCGTCCCGAAATCCGCGGCTTCATCTCGGTCTCGCCGCCGGCGAACATGTATGACTTCAGCTTCCTCGCCCCCTGCCCTTCATCTGGCATCATCATCCAGGGCGTGAATGACGAAGTCGTGAACCCCAATGCCGTGCAAAAGCTGGTCGACAAGCTTCGTACGCAGCGGCACATTACCATCCACCACGACGAAATCCCGCGTGCCAACCATTTTTACGAAAATGAAATGGATATGCTGATGGCGTCGGTGAACGGCTATCTCGATTTCCGGCTGGACCCCAATTCCCCGATCAAGTGAATTTGGTTCACGCAGAGACGCAGAGATCAATTATAGCGACTTCGTCGCAGGTTCGTAGCTCCGCGCCCTCTGCGCCTCTGCGTGAAATTTTCTTAGGGTTCGTTGGCTGCGCCAGTCGCCAGTGATTGCCCCTTTTTGTCGGGCACGACCCAAATCGCGATATTGGCAAAAATCACCAAAGCCGCAGCAATCATCAGCCACATTTTCTGGACTGCCCCGTCGCGTCGCCAAAGCTTCCATGCGCCAAAGAGCAGTAGGAACGCGGCAAATGTGGCGACGGACAAAACAAAATTGAGCATCGCACTTGTATAAAGCCCGTGGATAAGCCGCGCAATCGGGGAAATTCTGCATGGCCTTTTGCGCCGCTCTCACATAGAGGGAGCGCATTCCGACTCAAGCAGGATATGCCATGCGTATCGCCATCGCCTCAGACCACGCCGCCCTTGCGCTGAAAGCCGCGCTAGTAGAGCATTTGCGTGAAGGCGGTCATGACGTCGATGACCTTGGTCCGTTCAATGAAAGCTCGGTCGATTATCCCGATTATGGCTACAAGCTGGCCGATGCCATCGCTTCGGGCAAAGCGGCGCGTGGCGTGGCGCTTTGCGGTTCGGGCATTGGCATTTCCATAGCGGTTAATCGCAATCCCGCCGCCCGCGCCGCTCTGGTTTCCGAACCGCTTTCAGCGAAGCTCGCGCGCGAACATAATGACGCGAATGTTATCGCCATGGGTGCACGATTGATCGGTATCGAAATGGCAAAAGCCTGCGTCGATGCTTTCCTTTCCACAGATTTTGGCGGAGACCGCCACCAGCGCCGCGTCGACAAACTTTCAAATCCCAGCACCACGAAGGAGCCAGCATGAGCAGTGCAGCCGCCAACGACATCCAATCCACTGGCTTTTTTACGCAAAGCCTAACCGAACGCGACCCCGAAATCGCGGGCTGGATTGCAAAGGAACTGGGCCGCCAGCAGGACAAGATCGAATTGATCGCGTCGGAAAATATCACGTCGCGCGCCGTGCTCGAAGCCACCGGTTCGATCCTCACCAACAAATATGCCGAGGGCTATCCGGGCAAGCGTTATTACGGCGGCTGCGAATATGTCGATGAAATCGAAACCATTGCCATCGAGCGCGCCAAGAAATTGTTCGGCTGTGAGTTTGCCAATGTTCAGCCCAATAGCGGCAGTCAGATGAATCAGGCGGTGTTCCTCGCGCTGCTGCATCCGGGCGACACTTTCATGGGGCTAGATCTCAACGCAGGCGGGCATCTGACCCATGGGTCGCCGGTAAACATGTCAGGCAAATGGTTCAATCCAGTCGCCTATGGCGTCCGTCGCGATGACCATCTGATCGACATGGACGAAGTCGCGCGCATCGCAAGAGAAGCCAAACCAAAGCTCATCATCTGCGGCGGCACCGCTTATTCGAGAGGTTGGGACTGGGCGCGATTCCGGGAAATTGCGGATGAAGTTGGCGCTTACCTCATGGCAGATATGTCGCATATTTCGGGCTTGGTTGCAGGTGGCGCGCATAGCTCGCCTGTGCCGCATGCGCACGTCACGACAAGCACCACGCACAAGTCGTTACGCGGGCCGCGCTCGGGTATCATATTGACCAATGACGAGGTGCTTGCGAAGAAGTTCAACTCGGCAATTTTCCCAGGACTACAGGGTGGGCCATTGGTGCATGTTATCGCAGCAAAGGCTGTGTGCTTCGCCGATGCGATGAAGCCAGAATTCAAAAGCTACGCGGCCAGTGTGGTCGAAAATGCGAAGGCACTCGCGTCGTCGCTGCAGGAACAGGGGCTCGATATCGTGTCAGGCGGCACCGACAACCATTCGATGCTGGTCGATCTGAGGCCCAAGGAGGCCAAAGGCAAGCATGCCGAACATGCGCTCGATCGGGCTTCGATAACGTGCAACAAGAACTCGATACCGTTCGATCCAGAAAAGCCGTTTGTCACTTCGGGCCTCCGGTTGGGCACTCCAGCCGGCACTACGCGCGGCTTTGGGCCCGCGGAGTTCCGCCAGATCGGCCGAATGATCGCCGATGTAGTGGAAGGCCTTCGTCACAATGGAGAGGCTGGCGACGGCCAAATCGAAGCACGGATTAAGGGCGAAGCCGAGGCACTCTGCGCACGCTTCCCAATCTATCCCTCTTGAACTATAT